>DUTZ01000135.1 GCA_012841845.1 Actinomycetales bacterium
GAGCGCGGCTTCTACGCCGGGACCGTCGGCTGGTCGGACGCGAGCGGCGACGGCGACTGGATGGTCACCATCCGCTGCGCCGAGATCGACGCCGACCGGCACGGGGCGATCGCCTGGGCCGGCGGCGGCATCGTGGCCGGCTCCGACCCCGACGACGAGGTCGCCGAGACCGAGGCCAAGCTCCGGACCGTCCTGCGGGCCTTCGGGGCAGCCTGATTCGTCCGCCGCCCTTGGCCCTGCCGCCCCCTCGACCGCCGCCCCTCGTCCAATCCCCTCGACCAACAGCGCTCACCGCCACCAACAGCGTGCATGGCCGCTGTTGCCCACGATGAGCGCTGTTGAACGGTGGTGGGCACTCGCGGACTGCGTGACGACGACCCGCCGAACCCGGGGAGCGCACCGATCCCACCGCGCTAATCGTCCAGGTGCGCGACGCTCACGGAGCCTTCCTGGACATGTCGTTCTCCACACGCGCTCGGGCCCCTCCCCAGCTCCTGCCGGGATCGCGTTGTCCAGACCCCGTCGCGCTGACGACGGCCGCGATCATCGACCGCATGAAGCGCCTCGAACAGCACCCCGACGATCTGATCCGAACCCGCGACCAACTTCTGAGCGCGGGGCAGTCCGTGACCTCCCTGCGCGCGATGGTGCGGGGAGGCGACCTGATCCGGTTGCGGTCCGGCCTCTACGCGACCGGCGAATACCGCGACCTGTTTCCCGAGGACGCTCATCGGGTCGATGTCCACGCCGCGCATCGTGCACATCCGCCCGAACCGGATGCGCTGACGGTGTACTCGCACGAATCCGCTGCGGCTCTCCACGGTCTGACACTCATCGACGGCGCCGACCTCGTGGTGAGAAGGACCCGGCAGAGCCCTCCGTGCCGTTCGACCAGAACGAACGTGACCTCCACCGCGTGGCTGCCGCTCCGCGACGGGGAGACCACCACGATCGGCGGCATACCGGTGACCACTGTCCCGCGTACCGTCGCCGATCTACTCCGGACCGCGGATCGCGATACCGCGGTGTGTGCGGCGGATGCTGCACTCCATCGACAGCTCTGCAGCCTGGACGACCTCGCGGACGCGCTCAACCACCCCCCGTCCCGCCACGGCGTGCCCCGGGCCCGGAAGCGACTCGCGGAAGCGGACGGCCTGGCGGAGAGTGCGTTGGAAACCCGCAGCCGCCTGCTGTTCGCCGATGCGGGCCTGCCCGAACCGGAGCTCCAGGTCCGGTTCGACACCCGGCTCGGGCGTTATCGGGTGGACTTCTACTGGCGTGGCCACCGGGTGATCGGCGAATGCGACGGGATGCGGAAGTACCTCGACAGCACGGACCCACGGCAGCCCTGGCAGATCATCGCCGACGAGAAGGACCGGGAGAACGAGCTGCAGTCGCTCGGCTACGTGGTGATCCGGTGGCGGTGGCGGGACCTGTCCAGACCCGAGGTGCTCCTCGCACGACTCCGCCGAGCCCTGTACGGGCAGACGGCCGCCCGGGGCGCCTGACCCCGCCTCACCGCAACAGCGGTGATCACCACCAACAGCGGTCATGCACGCTGTTGCCGGTCATCACCGCTGTTGGAGCGCCGAGAGAGCTCGGGCAGTCCGAAAGGTGACGACGACGCCCGGCGCCGCGGGCTCAGGCCCGGTCGATCACGGGGTTGGTGAGCGCGCCGATCCCCTCGATCTCCACCGTCACCCTGTCGCCGGGCAGCATCGGCCCGACGCCGGCCGGGGTGCCGGTGAGCACGACGTCGCCGGGCAGCAGCGTCATGACGCGTGTGATGTAGGCGATGATCTCGCCGATCGTGTGGATGAACTGCGAGGTGTTGCCGTCCTGGCGCAGCTCCTCGGAGCCGTCCTCGTGGCGCAGGGTGGTGCGCACGTCGAGGCCGTTGGGGTCGAGGTCGGTGACGATCCACGGGCCCAGCGGGCAGAAGGAGTCGTAGCCCTTGCCGCGGGTCCACTGCCCGTCGGACTTCTGCTGGTCGCGCGCGGTGACGTCGTTCGCGCACGTGTACCCGAGGATCACCTCGTGGGCGCGGGCGGCCTGCACGTCCCGGCACGGCTGGCCGATCACCACGGCGAGCTCGCCCTCGTGGTCCACGCGCTCGGAGCTCGGCGGGTACTGGATCGGGGCCTCGGGCCCGACGACGGAGGTGTTGGGCTTGAGGAAGATCAGCGGCTCGGCGGGGGCCTCGGACCCCATCTCGGCGGCGTGCTCGGCGTAGTTCTTGCCGATGCACACCACCTTGGAGGCGAGGATCGGGGCGAGCAGCCGGACGTCGGCGAAGGGCCACTCGCGGCCGGTGAACTCGGGGTCACCGAAGGGGTGCTCGGCGATCTCGGCGCACACGAGCGAGCCGGGGTCGGAGACGTCCCCGCGGACCTCGACAAAGGCGAATCCCTGCGGGTGGGCGATACGGGCGAGACGCATACCGACGATCCTAGGCGCTGGCGGGTCGCGGCCTCACCGGCGCGTCAGGGCGCCGAGGGTGGCCACCCCCCGGTCCCCCAGTTCCCGGATCTGCGCGAGGTACAGCTCCGCGCAGGCCAGGGCGTCCACCACCGCGTCGTGCGCCCGGTACACCGGCAGCCCGTACCGCTCGCGGGCCGCCCAGAGCCGCAGCTCCCCCGGCGAGGGGTCTGTGGAGAACCCCATGTCGGGGCCCCCGGTGAGGAGGCGGTGGTGGAGCTCCAGTGTGTCGACGACGACGAAGGGCACCGTGACCCCGTGGAGCCTCGTGCACAGCTCGCCGAGGAACCCCGTTTCCATCTGCGTGAAGTGGGCGAGCAGGACCCGGCCGGTCAGGGCGTCGAGCACGGCGTCCAGGGCCTCGGCGCCGCTCCGTCCGGTGGCGAGGGCGTCGTCCGTGAGTCCGTGCAGGACGGCGGACTGGCCGACCCCGTCGTCGTCACCCGGTCCGTCCCCGCGCACCACCGTGCCGCCCGCGCCGGCGAGCACGATCCGGTCCCCGTCCACCGGCACGAACCCCACCGACAGCAGACGGTCGCGCCGGGGGTCGAAGCCGGTGGTCTCCACGTCCACGGCGAGCAGCGGCAGGTCGGCGAGCGGCGTGTCCGGCCCGGGCGGCGAGGTCTCGAGGTAGCGGCGCAGCGGCCCCCCGGGCAACCCGGCGGCGGCGC
>DUTZ01000136.1 GCA_012841845.1 Actinomycetales bacterium
GGCGGCGAGGCGGGGACGCACGCCGGGGCGGGGGCGTCGGGAGGGGCCGGGGGAGGAGCTCGCACGCGGGGTCACGGTGACCGAGCCTAGAGGGTCCGGCCCCCGCGGCCGCCGGGCCCACCGGCTCGTCAGGGATACTGGGGGCCATGACGGAGACCGACCGCCCGCGGACCCCGGCGCCGGGGCAGGCCCCTGACGGCGTCGGGCCGCGCTATTTCCGGGCCGGCCCCGTGGTCATGCTCGCGATCGCCGCGGTGATCGTGCTCGTCGACCAGGTGACCAAGCTCGCCGCGGTGGCCGCGCTCGAGGGAGCCGAGCCCGTGCGGCTCGTCGGCGACACCGTCCGCCTGGTGCTGCTCCGCAACCCGGGGGCGGCGTTCTCGCTGGGGACGGACGCGACGGTGGTCTTCAGCGTGATCG
Source organism: Actinomycetales bacterium (assembly GCA_012841845.1). Taxonomy (GTDB): domain Bacteria; phylum Actinomycetota; class Actinomycetes; order Mycobacteriales; family Mycobacteriaceae; genus Dietzia. Next base: position 421 of record DUTZ01000136.1, read on the forward strand.
CCTGCGTGGTGGTCGCGGGCCTGCTCTGGTACTCGCGGCGCGTCCACTCCCGGTGGTGGGCCTGGGGCCTGGGCCTCATCCTCGGCGGGGCCGCCGGCAACCTCGTGGACCGGTTCGTCCGCTCGCCCGGCGTGCTCCGGGGCCACGTCGTGGACTTCGTGTCCGTGGGCTGGTGGCCGGTGTTCAACGTGGCGGACGCCTGCCTGGTCGCCGGGGTGATCGTGGTGACGGTGGCGGTGTTCCTCGGCGTGGAGCAGGACGGCTCCCGCGAGTCGGAGAAGGCCGCGGGGCGGGGCGATGCCGATGGGTGAGACCCGGACGTTCCCCGTCCCCGACGGGCTCGACGGCATGCGTGTCGACGCCGGCGTCTCGCGCCTGCTGGGGATCTCCCGCACGGCGGTGGCCGACCTCGCGGCCGAGGGCAAGGTGCTGCTCGACGGCCGGACCGTGGGCAAGTCGGACAAGCTCACCGGGATGTCGTGGATCGAGGTCGAGATGCCCGAGCCCCGCGCCGAGCCCGCGGTGGTGGCCGAGCCCGTCGAGGGCATGGCGGTGATCTACTCGGACGACGACATCGTGGTCGTCGACAAGCCCGTCGGCGTGGCGGCCCACGCCTCGGTGGGCTGGACCGGACCCACCGTCATCGGCGGCCTCGCCGCCGCCGGCTACCGCATCTCCACCTCCGGGCCGCCCGAGCGCAAGGGGATCGTCCACCGGCTCGACGTGGGCACCTCCGGGCTCATGGTGGTGGCGGCCTCCGAGCGCGCGTACACGTTGCTCAAGCGGGCGTTCCGGGACCGCACCGTGGACAAGACCTACCACGCGCTCGTGCAGGGGCACCCCGACCCGCTGTCCGGGACCATCGACGCCCCGATCGGCCGGCACACCTCGTCGGACTGGCGCTTCGCGGTGACCTCCGACGGCAAGCCGTCGATCACCCACTACGACACGCTCGAGGCGCACCAGGCCGCGACGCTCGTCGAGGTGCACCTGGAGACCGGGCGGACCCACCAGATCCGCGTGCACTTCTCGGCCCTGCACCACCCGTGCTGCGGCGACCTCACCTACGGCGCCGACCCGGTCCTGGCCAGGCGGCTCGGCCTGGAGCGGCAGTGGCTGCACGCGGTGGGCCTGGGCTTCGAGCACCCCGGCACCGGCTCCCGCGTCGACTTCTCCAGTACCTATCCCGACGACCTCCAGCACGCGCTGGACGTGCTCCGGCCGGCGTGACCGCGCGGGAGGCCCGCGGGCGCACGGCCGAGATCGTGGGCGTCTTCGCGCTGGTCATGGTCTCCCTCGTGGTGATCCTCTCCCTGCGCACCGACCTGCCGACCACCCCGCCCGTGATGAGCGACGCCCTCGGCCCGGAGAACGGCGAGCGGGTCGACGACTACCTCCCGCGCGCCGCCGCCACCCTCGACGCCGCCGACGACGACCCCCGCTGGGCGCTCGTCACCGCCGGCTGGGCGTGGTCCGTCCCCGAGGCGGCCGGCGTGGTCCGCGACCTGCCGCGTGTGTCCGGGATCTACGTGCAGGTGCCGGTGGACGGGGTGGCGATGCCCGTCACCGGCGTCACCCTGCCCGAGCCGGTCGCCGGCGAGACCTCCCGCGAGCCGGTGCTCGAGCGGGGACTCGAGCAGGTCGTCACGCGGCTCGAGGCCGCCGGCGGGCCCGGGGGCGCGGACCCCGCGACGCCC
>DUTZ01000137.1 GCA_012841845.1 Actinomycetales bacterium
CGGGGCGCGGCCCGGCGGGTCGGAGGAGGGGGTCGGCGGTGACGACGACGAGGCCGGCGGCCTCGGCGCGCGGTTGCGGACGCTGGTCGGTCGTTCGCGCCGTCGACGGTCGGCACCGACCGCCGGGATGCGGATGGAGGCGGCCTACTGCGCGGAGGTCGCGGGCGTGACGCTCGAGGAGATGGGTGTGCTGCTGCCCGCGGGTGACGCGAGCTGGTACGACCCGGGCCGGTTCTGGAGCGGGGACGACCTGCCGCTCGCCCCGGGGTGGTCGTACGGCCGGGAGATCGCCGTGACCGTGCCGCGGGACGGCGCGGCCCGGGGCCGCTGAGCGGTCAGCCGCCGAGGATCGTCTCGCGGAGACCGGCCTCGGCGTCCTCGGACGCCACGACCAACAGCTCGTCGCCGGGTTCGAACGGCACGTCGGGCTCGGGCACGATCACGCGGCCGCCGCGGAGGATTGCGACGAGCGCGGCGTCCCGGGGGAACGGCACCCGGGACACGGGCCGGCCGGCCAGCGGGGTCTGGTCCGGCAGGGTGACGCCGACGATGTTCGCCTCGCCGCGGCGCAGGGTGAGCAGCCGCACGACGTCGCCCACGGAGACCGCCTCCTCCACGAGCGAGACGAGCAGGCGGGGGGTCGAGACGGCCACGTCGACGCCCCACCGCTCGTCGAAGAGCCACTCGTTGCGCGGGTCGTTGACCCGGGCCACCACGCGGGACACGGCGAACTCGGTCTTGGCGAGCAGGCTCACCACGAGGTTCGCCTTGTCGTCGCCGGTGGCGGCCACCACCACGTCGTAGTCGGCGAGCCCGAGCTCCTCCAGGTGGCTCAGTTCGCAGGCGTCGCAGGTGACCCAGTCCGCGCCCGGCACCTTGTCGTGGTCCAGGTCGTCTCCACGCTTGTCGAGGAGGGTCACCCGGTGGTCGTTGACGAGCAGTTCCCGGGCGATGGAGCGTCCCACCGCGCCGGCCCCGGCCACCGCCACCCGCATCGGTTCGGTGCGCGTCGACCGTCGGCTCGGGGAGGGGGCGAGCAGCCCGGCCCCGTCGGCGTAGTCGGGGACCGAGGGGTCGCCGGGCCCGAGATCAGTCATCGGAGGGTCCTTCCGCGAGCGCGTCGTCGAGTCCCTCGAGCGCCCCGGCGGGGAGGGACAGGTGGAGCAGGTCCTCGGCCTGGACGAGCGTGCCCTGGTCGGGGACCCGGCACTCGCCGAAGCGGGTCACGGCCACGACGCGTCCGCCGGCGCGGGCGCCGAGCGCGTCGACCCGCGCGCCCACCCACGCCTCCGGCGCGTCGAGCGCCACGAGGGACACCGAGCCGGTCTCGTCCCGCCACACGACGGGGCCGGAGCCGCCGGTGAGGAACTGGACGAAGCGCCGGGTCGCCCACGGCACCGTGGCGACCGTGGGGATGCCCAGGCGTTCGTAGACCTCGGCGCGGCCCGCGTCGTAGATGCGGGCGATCACCCGCTCCACGCCGAAGCGCTCCCGCGCGACACGGGCGGCGATGATGTTGGAGTTGTCGCCGGAGGACACGGCGGCGAAGGCGTCCGCGCCCGCGACGCCGGCCTCCTCGAGGATCCGGCGGTCGAAGCCCACGCCGGTGAGGGTGCGGCCGCGGAAGCCGTCGGGTAGGCGGTCGAACGCCCCGTCCTGACGGTCGATCACCACGACCTCGTGCCCCGCCACGTCGAGCTCGGTGGCGAGCGCGGCGCCCACCCGTCCGCAGCCCATGATGATGACCCTCATCGCGCGTCCCGCTCCTCACGGTCCGCGGGGCGCGGACCCGTGGCCTCACGCTACCCCCACGGCGTCCCCTGTCCCCGGGGCACGCTCCGGCCCTACGATGTGTCGGTGTCCAGGATCTCCAGGCTCTCGGTGGGTGCCAAGCGGTTGCTGCTCGGGCGCCCGTTCCGGAGCGACACCGTGGGCAACACGCTCCTGCGCAAGCGGATCGCGCTCCCGGTGTTCTCCTCCGACGCGCTGTCCTCGGTGGCGTACGCGCCGGAGGAGATCGTCCTCGTCCTCTCGCTCGGCGGGCTCGCGGCCCTGGCGTTCACCCCGTGGGTCGGCCTGGCGGTGGCGCTCGTCATGGTCGTCGTCATCGCCGGCTACCGCCAGAACGTGCACGCCTACCCGTCCGGGGGCGGCGACTACGAGGTGGCGTCGGTCAATCTGGGCCCCAACGCGGGGCTCGGCGTGGGTGCGGCGCTGCTCATCGACTACGTCCTCACCGTCGCCGTCTCGATCTCGGCGGCCGCGGCCAACGTCGGCTCGGCGGTCTCCTTCGTCAGCGACCACACCGTCCTCGTCGCGGTGGGGGCGATCGTGCTCGTCGCCGCGGTCAACCTGCGGGGGATCCGGGAGTCCGGCGCGGCGTTCGCGCTGCCCGTCTACGCGTTCATGGCGGCGATGGCGGCGCTCGTCGGCTGGGGGCTGTTCCAGGTGCTCGTCCTGGGCCGCGAGCTGCGCGCCGAGTCGGCGGATTTCGACCTGGTCTCCGCGGAGGGCGGCGCCGTCACCGGGCTGGCGCTCGCCTTCATCGTCGCCAAGTCCTTCGCCTCGGGCAGCGCCGCCCTCACCGGGGTGCAGGCCATCTCGAACGGGGTCCCGGCGTTCCGCAAGCCCCGGTCGCGCAACGCCGCCACCACCCTGCTCTTGCTGGGCGCGCTCGCCGTGACCTTCCTGCTGGGCCTCATCGCCCTCGCCGGGCGGCTCGGGGTGCAGATCGCCGAGGACCCCGGGGCGCAGCTCGTCGGTGCGCCCGAGGGGTACCACCAGAAGACGATGATCGCCCAGCTCGCCGAGCCCGTCTTCGCGGGTCTCCCGGTGGCGTACTACGTGGTCATGGTGGTCACCGCGCTCGTCCTGGTCCTGGCCGCCAACACCGCGTTCAACGGCTTCCCCATGCTCGCCTCGGTCCTGGCCCGGGACGCCTACCTGCCGCGCCAGCTCGCCACCCGCGGTGACCGGCTCGCGTTCTCCAACGGCATCGTCCTGCTCGCGGTGGCGGCGATCGCGCTCGTCGTGGCGTTCGAGGCCAGCGTCACCGACCTCATCCAGCTCTACATCGTGGGCGTGTTCGTGGCGTTCACCCTGAGCCAGCTGGGGATGATCCGGCACTGGACCCGCCACCTCGCGGACGAGCAGGTCCCGGCGGTGCGCCGCCGGATGCGCCGCTCGCGGGTCGTCAACGCGATCGGCATGGTGCTCACGGCGACGGTCCTCGTGATCGTCATGATCACCAAGTTCTTCGCCGGCGCCTACATCGCGGTGCTCGCCATGCTCGCGGTGTTCGTGGTGATGAAGCTCATCCACCGGCACTACGCCACGGTGTCGCGCGAGCTCGACGAGTCCTCGTGGGAGGTGGTCCTGCCGAGCCGGACCCACTGCGTGGTGCTCGTCTCCCGGCTCCACCTGCCCACGCTCCGGGCGCTCGCCTACGCCCGTGCCACGCGGCCGGACTCCATCGAGGCGATCACGGTGAACATCGACACCGCCGCCACGCGGGAGCTGGTGCGGGAGTGGGAGCGGCGGCGGATCTCGGTGCCGCTCAAGGTGGTCGAGTCGCCGTACCGGGAGATCAACCGGCCGGTCGTGGACTACGTCACCCGGCTGCGGGAGGCCGCGCCGCGGGACGTGGTGGCGGTGTACATCCCCGAGTACGTGGTGGGGCACTGGTGGGAGCAGGTGCTGCACAACCAGAGCGCGCTGCGTCTCAAGACGCGGCTGCTCTACGAGCCGGGCGTCATGGTGACGAGCGTGCCGTGGCAGCTCTCGTCGTCGGACGGGCGGGCCGAGCAGACCCGCCGTGGGCCGACGGTGGGCCGCTGGGGCGGCAGGGGTGCGCGATGACGGCGCGGACGGACTGGACGGGCCGCGTCCTGCGCGTGCGGGTGGGCGGGCCC
>DUTZ01000138.1 GCA_012841845.1 Actinomycetales bacterium
CGCCGCACCCGCCGACGGGCCCGGGCGAGGGGCCGCACCCGCCGGGCCAGCAGCCCCAGCCCCCCGGACAGGGGCACTGAGGTGGCCGTCGACCAGCCGCGTGTGGCGGCCGCCGTCCGCGAGATCCTCGTCGCCATCGGCGAGGACCCTGACCGCGACGGCCTGCTCGGCACCCCCGAGCGGGTCGCCCGCGCCTACGCGGAGATGTTCGCAGGCCTCGACCAGGACCCGGCCGAGCACCTCGGCGTCACCTTCGACATCGAGCACGAGGAGATGGTGCTCGTCAAGGACATCGAGGTGTGGTCGACGTGCGAGCACCACCTGCTCCCGTTCCACGGCGTCGCGCACATCGCCTACATCCCCAGCGCGAGCGGGAAGATCACCGGCCTGTCGAAGCTGGCCCGCCTCGTCGACGTGTACGCGCGGCGTCCCCAGGTGCAGGAGCGGCTGACCGGCCAGGTCGCCGACGCCCTCGTCCAGCACCTCGAGCCCCTGGGCGCGATGGTCGTCATCGAGGCCGAGCACCAGTGCATGACGATGCGCGGCGTCCGCAAGCCCGGCAGCAAGACGGTCACCTCGGCGGTGCGCGGCGTCCTCCGGAACGCCGCGACGCGCGCCGAGGCGATGAGCCTGATCATCGGGTGAGGCCCGGCATGCCGCGCACCCTGGTCATGGGCATCCTCAACGTGACACCCGACTCGTTCTCCGACGGCGGCCTGTTCGCCGACACCGACGCCGCGATCGCCCACGGCCTCGCCCTGGTCTCCGACGGTGCCGACATCATCGACGTGGGCGGGGAGTCCACCCGCCCCGACTCCGACCGGGTCGACGAGAAGACCGAACTGGCCCGCGTCCTGCCGGTCGTCCGGGCGCTCGTGGACGCCGGCGCGACCGTCAGCGTCGACACGACCCGGGCGTCCGTTGCCGACGCGAGCCTGACCGCCGGCGCCACCTGGATCAACGACGTCTCCGGTGGGCTGGCCGACCCCGCCATGCTGGGCATCGTCGCCGCGCGCGGCGGTTCCTACATCACCATGCACTGGCGCGGGCACGCCCGCGAGATGGGCGCCAACGCGGTCTACGACGACGTGGTCGCCGACGTGGCCCGCGAGCTGGCCGCCTGCCGCGACCATGCGCTGGCCGCCGGCATCGACCCCGGACGCCTCGTGCTCGACCCCGGCATCGGCTTCGCCAAGACCGCCGAGCACAACTGGACGATCCTGCAGCGCTGGGACGCGCTGGAGGACCTCGGCTTCCCGCTGCTGCTGGCCGTCAGCCGCAAGCGGTTCCTCGGCTCCCTGCTCGGCACGGCCGACGACCCGCGCCCGCCCGCCGGCCGGGACGTCGCCACCGCCCACCTGAGCGCCCACTTCGCCGCCCGTGGCGTGTGGGGCGTCCGGGTGCACGACGTGCGCTCGACGGTGGACGCCATCGCGACGGCCGAACGGATGGGACGGGCATGACCGACGACCACCTCGTGACGATCACCCTGACGGGCGTGCGCGCCACCGGGTACCACGGCGTCTTCGACGTCGAGCGCCGCGAGGGCCAGGAGTTCGTGGTGGACGCCGAGCTGCTCGTCCGGCGTCCGGGCACCGAGGACGACCTGGCCACGACCGTCGACTACGGTGGGCTCGCGTCCTCCCTCGTGGCGGACGTCGAGCGGGACCCGGTGGACCTCATCGAGACCCTCGCCCTCCGACTTGCCGACTCCTGTCTGGCCGACCCCCTGGTCGAGCAGGCCACGATCACCGTCCACAAGCCGCACGCGCCGATCGACGTCCCCTTCGCGGATGTCACCGTTGCCGTCACCAGGAGCAAGCCATGAGCTATCCCGTCATCGACCTCGACCTCGACACCCTCAGCGGCATGAAGCCGCTGCGCCGCGTCGTCTTCTCCCTGGGGGGCAACGAGGGCGACGTCCTCGAGACCCTCCAGGAGGCCGTGGACGCCATCGCGGCCACCCCCGACGTGGTCGTCACCGACGTCTCGTCGGTCTACCGGACCGCGCCGTGGGGCAAGACCGACCAGCCCGACTTCCTGAACATTGTCGTGCTCGCCGAGACCATGATGTCGTCGCGGATCATGCTCGAGCGCATGCAGGCCATCGAGGACTACCTCGGCCGCGAGCGCGAGGAGCGCTGGGGCCCGCGCACCATCGACATCGACCTCATCCGTGTCGGCGACCGCCTGCGCGAGGACGAGGACCTCACCCTCCCGCACCCGCGCGCCCACGAGCGCGCCTTCGTGCTCGTGCCCTGGCTGGAGGCCGACCCGGCCGCCGAGCTGCCCGGCCACGGCCCCGTCGCCGACCTCGTGGCCGGCCTCGACACCAGCGGCGTCGAGCGGGTCGAGGGCGTGGCGATCCACCTGCCGTGACCCCGTCGGGACCCACCATCCGGCCGACCGGCACCGCCCAGGTGCTCGGGGCGGCCCTCGGCGCGCTGTTCGTCGTGCGCCTGGGCCTGGCCTGGTGGCAGGGGCAGGGCGGTTCGTTGCCGATCCCGAGCTACCCCGCGTGGGCGTCCATCGTCCTGATCACCGTGGGGATCGCCTGGCTGGCCCACACCACCCGCCGCCTGATCGCCCGCGACCGGACGCTGCTCGACCCCGAGCAGGCGGTGACCAGGCTGCTGCTGGGCAAGACGTCGCAGGTCGGCGGGGCGCTGCTGTTCGGCACCTACGGCGCGCTCGCCTGGGCGGCCGCGGGTGCCCTCCCGGCCCCGCTGGCCATCGAACGCGTCATCCACGCGGGCATCGCCGTGCCCGCCTGCGTCGCCTGGGTGGTGGCCGGGCGCGCCCTCGAGGCCGCCTGCCGTGTGCCCGACGACGAGGGCGGGGACGATTCGCCGGACACCCCCTCCGGTGACGGGGCGTCCCCGAACTGAGCGGCTACCCTGACGATGTGACCTCGATGACCTCCCCCGCGCCCCGTACCCGCCGCCGCATCCTGATGGCCTCCTGCCTGGTCGTCGGCACCGTCGTGTCGCTGTCCCTGATGGTGGCCAGCCAGTGGGTGCCCTTCCTCGACTGGGCGGCCGTGGTCGTCGCGCTCGTGGCCGGCTTCCTCGCCACCTGGGCCGCGCTCGTCGAGTTCCGCGAGTGGCGCGTCAAGGCGCAGGCCGAGGCCGCCGCCGCCCGCGCCGAGGAGCGGACGCGCACGCAGCACCTCCACGAGACCCAGCGCGCCGTGCTCACCACCGTGGACGCGCGCATCCAGGCCATCGCCGGCACGCTCGGTGAGACGCGCGCCGAGCTCGACTCCACCCGGGACGAGCTGGTCGGCGTGAAGGTCTCCCTCGGCGAGGCCCGGCAGCAGGTCTCCCGCCTGCGCGGCGACAACGCGTCCCTGCGCGTCGAGCTCACCGACCTGCGCGTCGAGAACAGCGACCTGCGCGTCGAGAACAGCGACCTGCGCCAGCAGCTCGCCGACGCCGTCGAGGCCGACGCCGAGGCCGACGTCCTCACCCTGCCGCGCCGCCGCGTCACGGCCTCCACCACCGAGTGGGACGCCCTCGACGCCCCCACCGTCGTCGAGCTCGACCTGCAGCGCCTCGCGCAGCCCCTCGTCGCCGAGGTCCAGGCCCGGCACGCCAACTGACGCTACTTGTCGAGGTCTCCCGCCACCCACGGCAGGGAGGCCACGGCCACCGGGAGGTCACCCAGGGCGGTCCCGGGGAGGACCGCCACCCACGCCGCAACATGTGCGAAGGACGCCGTGCGCAGCCGCAGCCGCCACGGCGTCTTCTCGCCCCTGGAGGTCACCACGACCCCGGCCCGGCCGAGCGGGGCCTCGACCGCGGAGACCCAGTCACCCTCCGGCAGCTTCACGACCTTGGGCAGGTGCGCCTGCAGCGGGCCCTCGGGCAGGCCGTCCAGCAGCCGCCCGACCATGGCCGCGGACGCCGTGACCTCGGCCGCGAGGTGGCCGAACCGCGCCTGGGCGTCGCCGGTGGCCGGGACATCCACGGCGAGGAGGTCGGCCAGCCCCTCCCACGGGGCCTCGTGGCC
>DUTZ01000139.1 GCA_012841845.1 Actinomycetales bacterium
CCGGAGATCGCGCCGGGGCGGCAGCGCAACGTCGTGGGCGCCCTGGCCGGGCTGCTCGTGGTGGCCCTGGCCTGCGGTGCCGCCCTCGCCGTCGACCCCGCCTCCCCGCTGCGCGCCGGGACCGGTGCCGCGGACGTCGTCCCCACGGGCGAGACGACCACCGTCGAGGTGGCCGCGGTGGGGATGCGGTTCGTGCCGGACACGGTGCGCGTGCCCGCCGGGGACCGGCTCGTCATCACGCTGCGCAACGACGACCCCACCACCGTCCACGACCTCTACCTGGCCAACGGCACCGACTCGGGCCGGGTCTCCCCGGGGGAGACCGTCACGGTGGACGCGGGCGTCGTGGGCGCGTCGCTCGAGGGCTGGTGCACCATCGCCGGGCACAAGGCGATGGGCATGACCTTCGCCGTCGAGGTCGAGGGCGGGGACCCCGGAGGCGTCGGGGGGTCCGGCGCCGGCGGCATGACGGCGGGCGGTCACGGCGGTCACGGCGGTCACGGCGGGCCGGGCGTGCCGGCGGCGACCGACGCGATCGACGTGATGTCCCCGCCGTCGGACTACCACGAGACCCGTGATCCCGCGCTCGCGCCGGCGCCGGGCGGCCGCGAACACCGGATCACGCTGACCGTCGAGGAGACCACCGCCGAGCTCGCCCCGGGCGTGGTCCGGCCCGTGTGGACGTACAACGGCCGGCACACCGCGCCGACGCTGCGCGGGAAGGTCGGCGACACCTTTGTGGTGACCCTGCGCAACGAGGGCACGATGGGCCACTCGATCGACTTCCACGCCGGCGACGTGCGCCCCGACGAGGTGATGCGCACGATCCCGCCCGGCGAGGAGCTGGAGTACCGGTTCACCGTCAAGCGGGCCGGGGCGTGGCTCTACCACTGCGCCACCATGCCCATGACCGGGCACGTCGCGGCCGGGATGGCCGGCGCGCTCGTGGTGGACCCGCCCGACCTGCCCGACGTGGACCGCGAGTACCTGCTCGTGCAGTCCGAGTCCTACCTCGGCGGGCCGCAGGACGCGTTCGACATGGACAAGATCGCGGCCCGGCGGCCCGACATCGTGATGTTCAACGGCCACGCCACCCAGTACCTGCGCGACCCGCTCACGGCGCGGGCCGGCGAGACCGTACGGATCTGGGTGGTGGTGGCCGGGCCCAGCGACGGCACGAGCTTCCACGTGGTGGGCGCCCAGTACGACTCGGTGTACAAGGAGGGCGCGTACACGATCAGAGACGGCCGGGACGCCTTCGGCGGGCGCGACGGCGGCGCCCAGGCGCTGGACCTGGCGCCCGCGCAGGGCGGGTTCGTGGAGATGACCCTCCCCGAGCCGGGGCGCTACACCTTCGTCGACCACTCCTTCGCGGACATGGAGAAGGGCGCGGCCGGGTACCTCGACGTGACGCGGTGAGACGTGGCGCGGGGAGACGCGACCCGCTCAGCCCCCGGCGGCGCGCGCCTCGAGGCCGGCCGGGTCGAGCAGGTCCACCTCCGCGCCGCGCACGGCCACCACGCCGTCGCGCTCGAGCGCCGCGAGCCGGCGGCTCAGGGTCGCGGGGATCGTGCCGAGGTAGGTGGCCACGTCCTTCTTCGACATCGGCAGGCGGACCGTCACGGTGCCGTCGGCGCCCCGCGTGGCCGGCAGGTCGAGCAGGTACGAGGCAAGCCGAGCGCCCACGTCGCCGAGGGTGCGCAGCGCGAGGTGCCGCTCGGTCTCGGCGAGCCGGGTGGCGAGCGAGCGCAGCATGGTCACGCCGATGTCCGGGTAGCGGCCCAGCAGGTCGGCCAGGGCGGAGTGCTCGAAGACGCACATCGTGGAGTTCTCGAGCGCCACGGCGTCGTTCTCCGGGCGCGCGCCGGTGAGGAACCCGGTCTCGCCCTCGACGTCCCCGGGGCCGAGGAGCCGCAGCGTGGCCTCCCGCCCGTCGACGCTCGTCCGCCCCACCTTGACCAGGCCCTCGTGGACCACGAACAACCTCGCCGTCGACTCCCCGGCCCGCACCACCCGCTCGCCGCGCGCCACGTGCACCGGCCGCGCCGTCGCGGCCACCTCGTCCTGCTGCTCGGCGGTGAGCCGCGCGAACAGCGGCACCGCGGCCACGCAGGACTCGGCGTGGTGGGGGTCGTGGGCGTGGGTCATGGCCTAGAAGCTCACGTCGAGGTCCGTGCGGATCGCCCGTTTGGGGCACTGCTGGATCGCGGCGATGACGCGCGCGGCGAGCTCCTCCTCGCCGTGCTCGTCGACCTCCGGGCGGATCACCGTGGTCCGGAAGTCCGGCTCGTCGGGCGTGGTGAACACCTCGGGGGCGAGTGTCACGCAGCGAGCGAACCCGTCGCAGTCGCCGTTGACCCAGATCTTCATTCGGATCCCCCTGTCGGTGAGAACGCCGGGTCGAGGGAGAGGATGACCTGGCGGGTGGGCGAGCGGACCACGTCGGCCACGGTGAGCGGGTCCAGGGTCGCGAAGAACGCCTCGCGGGCCTCCACGAACGCGTGCCGGAGCCGGCAGTTCCGGGCGAGCGGGCAGGGCTGGTCGCCCTCGCACTCGATCACCTCGCCGGGCCCCTCGAGCTCGCGGAGCAGCGCGCCGACCGAGGCCGCCCGGCCCGCGTCGGTGATCGCCAGCCCGCCGCCGCGCCCGCGCCGCGACGCGATGAGGTCCAGCTCGACGAGTCGCGAGACGATCTTGGCCACGTGACTGGCGGAGGCGTTGACCGACGTGGCGATGATCGCCGCCGTCATGCGGTCGCCGCGGTCCTCGCCCACCGCGAGCAGCATGAGCGTGCGCAGCGCGAGGTCGGAGTGCCGGGAGATGTTCACGGACCTCATCCTGCCATATTGCGAATCGCAATTGCGCATTATGTCGCGGCGGTCACGGTCGGCGCGGATCACGCCCAGCGCAGGAGCTCGACCGGGTCCGCGTCCCCGGCGGTCCGGGGGATGACGGCGAGGGCGGCCGACCCCGCGAGGTCGAGCAGGTGCGAGGTCCGCGCCCTCGGGGCGAC
>DUTZ01000140.1 GCA_012841845.1 Actinomycetales bacterium
CGCGCGGTCGTACCACCCGCCGCCGGTGCCGAGGCGGTACCCCGCCGGCGTGACCTGCAGCGCCGACACCCACACGAAGGAGCACGCGGCCAGCGCGTCCGGGCCGAGCGGGGGGCCAGCTGGCTCGGGGATGCCGCGCCACCCCTCCACCAGCGACCCCGGGCCGGCGAACCAGTTCCAGGCGGGCGTGCGGTGGCCCTTCAGCACGGGCAGCAGCACCCGGACGCCGGCGTCGGACAAGGCCTCGACCAGAGCCACGGTGTCGGGTTCGGGGTCCACGGAGAAGTAGCACGCCACGGCGTCGTGCCCGGCGCAGGCGGCCATCAGGCGGGGGAGCCGGGCGGCGTCGGAGTCGGCGCGGTGCGGGTCGGCCGTGCGGGCGTCCCGTACCAGGAGCCGGCGTGCGGCCTTCTCGGCGGCGGTGGTGCCACTTTGTTGCGGGGCGCGCGGAGGCCCTCCCGGGGTGGGTGCGGACATTCACCTATCGTAGTTTCATGGCCCTGTTTGGACGCAAGACGACTGAGGACGCCGTCGAGGACGAGCGCTCCGGTTCCACCGCCGCCCCGCTGTGGCGCGACGAGGTGCAGGACGCACCCGCCTCCGCGCAACCGATGCGGCGCACCCTCGACGAGCAGCGGACCTTCCTGCTCGACAAGGTCGGAGCCATGCGCCCCTTCGGGATGCAGATCTGGGACGTCCCGGGCCTGGTGCTGTGCGAGGACATCGACTCCGACCTCGACCTGCCGCTGGTGACCACGGCGCGCGTGTCGGGATGGGGCGTCCGGGGTTCCGACCTGGTCGGGGCGACCGAGGCCGGCCCGAAGCGCCTGTTCGTGGTCGACACCATCAGCGTCTCCGACGGACCGGGCCGCCCGCTGGTCTCGGGTGCGGCCGTCCAGATCGAGGAGGGCGCGATCATCCCCGAGGGCGTGGACGCCGTCGTCCCGGCCTCCGCGGGCCACCAGGACGCCGACGGTTACGTCGTCATCGGGGAGGAGGCGCGCCTCTACCAGAACCTTCGCCGCGCCGGCTCCGAGCTGGCCGACGGGACGCCGCTGCTGCGCTCCGGCGAGGTGCTCACCCCCCGCTCCGTGGCTGTGCTCGCCGAGGTCGGCCTCGACAAGGTGCTGGTCCGCCCGCGCCCCCGCGTGGTCGTGTTCACGGTGGGGGAGACCCTCGTCGCCCCCGGGCAGCCGCTGACCAAGCCACAGCAGCGCTACGACTCCGCCACCGCGCTGATCACGGCTGCGGCCCGCGGTGACGGCGCGACCGTCTATCCGCTCGGCATCGTCGATTCCCAGCCCGGTGCGGTGAAGCAGGCGATCGCCGACCAGCAGATCCGCGCCGACCTGATCGTGGTCGTCGGGGGCGGCGACATGATCCGCGAGGTCGTCGACGACATCGCCGACCTCGACGAGGCCGTCGTCGCCATCAACCGCGAGGCCCGCATCGCGTACGCCGGGCTCGGCGACGCGCGTACCCCGCTGGTGATCCTCCCGTCCGGCGTCGTCAGCTCGTACGTGGCCTACCACGCGCTCGTCCGGCCGGTGATCAACAAGCTCAACGAGGTCGACCCGCTCGACGCCCGTCGTCAGGAGGGCCGACTGGTCGAGGCCATCGGGGGCTCCGAGGGCGTCACGCAGTTCGTGCCCGCCGTCCGCGACGAGGACGGCTCCGTCCGCCCGGTCGCCGGCGCCGACTCCGAACTGGCCTGGGACCTGGCCCGCGCCAATGTGCTCGCCGTCATCCCCGAGGACTGGGCGGGCGCCGACGCCGGCGCGACCGTCGAGTGCATCGTCCTGGACGACGCCCGGGTGGGGGCCCCCGCCCCGTGAGCCCGCTCGGGCCGCACCGCTGGCCCGTGACCCTGGCCCACGGGCCGGTCGCCCTGCGCCCGATCCGGCGTCGCGACGCGTCCGAGTGGTTCGCGGTGCGCGCCCGCAACGGCAACTGGACGACCCCGTGGGACGGAACGCGCCCGCCCGAGGCCGAGGGCGAGGACGTCACCTTCGGCCAGATGGTGAGCCGGCACCGCGAGGACGCCCGCGCCGGCCGCGCGTTGCCGTGGCTCATCACGTGGACCGACCCCGGCAAGCGTCCGCGCCTGGCCGGACAGATGACCATCTCGGGCATCGTGTGGGGGTCCGCACGCTGGGGGATGGCCGGCTACTGGGTCGACCGCGACCTCGCCGGACGCGGCATCGCCCCGACCGCGCTCGCCATGGCGGGCGACCACATGTTCGGCCCGATGGGCCTGCATCGGCTCGAGGTGGCGATCCGGCCCGAGAACACGGCGTCGCTGCGCGTCGTGGAGAAGCTGGGCTTCCGGTTCGAGGGCCAACGGCCGGCGTTCATGCACGTCGACGGCGCTTGGCGCGACCACCTGATGTTCGCCCTGCACGCCGAGGAACTCGGCCCCGAGGGGCTCATCGGACGCCTCGGCTGACGGGCCCCGGACCCCCGGTCGTGTCGTTTCGTGACCGGGCGGCGCGTCAGCCACGGGGGCGGGGTGAGGGCCCCTAGGGTCGACGCATGAGTTTCACAGGTCTGATCTTCGGCGCCCTCGCGGCGTTCTGGTTGATCTACCTGGTCCCCCTGGTGCTCAACCGCAAGGAGAACGGCCTGCTCGACGAGGTCGAGCCCGGTGAACCCTTCTCGGCGTCGGTCACGATCGTGCGCCGGGGCACCCCCCTGGAGACGGCCGAGAACGGCACCGCCGTCATCTCCACCCCGCTGAACCGCCGCGCCGCGCTGCGCGAGCTCTCCGAGATCGATCGTGAGGCAGCGCGCCGTCGCCGCGTCGTGCTGGTGTTCCTGGCGGTCGTCACGTGCGTGGTCGGGGCGCTGGCCGGGTTCCGGGTGGTCTCGTGGTGGACCATCGCCGCGCCCCTCGGCCTCGTCGTGGTGTTCCTCGCCATCGCCCGGTTCTCGGTCGCGCACATGCGCCGCGGACTGGACGAGCGTGCCCGCGTGATCCGCGGCGGCGACTGCGTCGACGAGCACACCGTCTCGATCGCGGTCCTTGATGAGGACACCGAGGACGACGAGAACGAGCTCTCGGTCGAGCTCACCGCCCCCGTCGAGCACACCGGCTCGCTGTGGGACCCGATCCCGATCACCGCGCCGACCTACGTCAGCCGTCCGCTGACCCCGCGCACCGTGCGGACCATCGACCTGTCCGCCCCGGTGCTCGCGGCGTCCGGCATGCCGGTGACCGCCGACCTGCCGGTGGGGGCGTCCGGGGACGAGGCGACCGACGAGCGGCCCCAAGCGGTCGGCGAGTAGGGATCCGATTTCGGACGCCGCGGGTGCGGTGGTATGATCGTCCTCGCTCTTCGAGCATGGGGCTATGGCGCAGTTGGTAGCGCGTCTCGTTCGCAATGAGAAGGTCAGGGGTTCGAATCCCCTTAGCTCCAC
>DUTZ01000141.1 GCA_012841845.1 Actinomycetales bacterium
CCCGCACGCCCGCCGGACCTCGACGAGGCGGGCGGGATCGTCACCCGGCTCGCCCTGCGGGTCCCGCTCGTCCGGCCCGGCTACCTCTTCGCGGGCAGCGGGGTCACCGCCGCCGCCGGCCGGACGCCGCAGACCGACCGCGGGGCGGGGCCCGACCGCACCGTCCCCGACGTCTTCGACACCGCCCCCACCTGGAGGAGGAACGGATGACCCCCCACACGCCGGCGCCCGCCGCCGGTCTCCGCGCCCTGTTCGTGCACGCCCACCCCGACGACGAGTCGATCACCACCGGCGGCACGATCGCCGCCCTGGTCAACGCGGGTGTCGAGGTCCGCGTCCTCACGTGCACCCTCGGCGAGGAGGGCGAGGTGCTGGGCGAGGAGCTCGCGGGCCTAGTGGCCGACCGGGCCGACCAGCTCGGCGGCTACCGGATCGGCGAGCTGCGGCAGGCGCTCCGCTCCCTGGGCGTGGACCGGCCCCGCTTCCTCGGCGGCGCCGGCCGGTGGCGGGACTCGGGGATGGCGGGCACCCCGTCGGCCGACCACCCGCGGGCCTTCGTCCGGTCGGGGGCCGCCGCGGTGGACGAGCTCGTGTCCGTCCTCGACGAGTTCCGGCCCCACCTCGTCGTCACCTACGACCCCGACGGCGGCTACGGCCACCCCGACCACATCCGCGCGCACGAGGTGGTCCACGAGGCGGTCGAGGAGGCCGCGCACCGCCCGCGGCGTCTGGCGTGGACCGTCACCGCCCGCTCGCACCTCGCGGCGCGCCACAGCGATCCGCCCGCGCACCTGCGCCACCCGGAGGAGGGGGAGCTGCCCTCGGTGCCCGACACCCGGCTCACCCACCGCGTCCCCCTCGACGAGGCGGCGTCGGCGGCCAAGCTCCAGGCGCTCGGCGCCCACGCCACCCAGCTCGAGCTCACCTGCTCGGGCGACGGCACCAGCGCCTTCCTTGCCCTGACCAACGGCGTCCTGCAGCCGGTGGTCGGCGTCGAGTGGTACGTGGCGCACGACCTGCGCCCGGACCGGGCCGGCTACCTGCGCTGCGCCTCCGGCGCGGTCCACCTGCTCGACGGGCTGGGGACGGGCCGGTCATGAGCACCACCGCGCCCCGCAGGCCACTCGAGACGCTCGAGCTCGCGGTGGCCCTGGTGCTGCTCGCCGTGGGCTCGGTGGTGAGCTGCGTGCTCGCCGCCGCCTGGCTCACGATGTACCTCGGGCCCGTCCCGGCACCGTTCACGATCCTCGCCGCCGGCGTGTGGTCGCTGCTGCTCGTCCGCGTCGCGCGGATGTGGTCGGACCGGCCCGCGGTGGCCGCGTTCCCCGCGCTGGTGTGGATCCTCACGCTAGTCGCGATCGACATGGGGCCCGGCGGCGACATGCCGGTGCCGATCGGGCTACGGGGCCTCGGCCTGCTCATCTTTGGCGGCCTCATCCCGCTGTGGGTGGCCACCCTCGGCCCGCGACTCGCGACGGACGCCCATCGCCGGTGAGACGGGCCGGTCGGGCGCGACCTCGGTGTGCCACACGTCCGTGATGCCCGGCGTCAGGGCCTCGGCGAGCGCCCAGGCCTCGTCTGCCGCCATGTCCATCACCGAGTAGCCGCGCGCCCCGGCCGGGGTGGCGGCCGTGACGGAGGCCACCCGCGCCGTCCGCTGGAACACCGACTGCCGGACCGTCCAGCCGATGATCCCGTCCGCCTCGAGCACCGTCCGCTTGGCCGTCCACGAGCCGTGCCGGGTGACGAGCATCCCGGGGAGCAGGGCGTGGCCGAGCATGCGGATGCGGTCCACGGACAGGGCGAGGAAGAACACGAGGGCGGCCGGGATGCCCCAGCGCACCCAGACGTCGCCCGCGGGGCCCGAGTCGATCCGGATGAGCACGAACAGGGTGGCCACGATCCAGAACGGCAGCAGTCCCCGCGTGATGCGGCGCCGGGCCGCCTTCCACGGGTGCCTGCGGAGGCGGACCGTCACCGGGGTCTCGTCGTCGAGGATCCGTACGGCGACGCGGCGGACGTCCTTCAACGGGGCCTGGGGCAGCAGCGTGGACGCCGTGGCGCCCTTCTTGGTGCCCGTCATGATCGGCTCGAGCCGGCCACCGCCGAACAGCCGCAGGTAGACGGGCAGCCGGATCTCCACGCCGCGCAGGCGGGCCTTGTCGAGGGCCTGGTGTTTGCGGCGCAGGATGCCGTTCTGCACGTAGAGGACGTTGCCGCGCTCGGTGAGCGCGTATTTGCCGTACCGGATCGCGTAGGTGATGACGGCGAGGACGCCGGCCACGAGCCACACGGCCACGACCTCGCCGGCGAACGTCCACGGCTGGCCCAGCGAGTCCAGCCACGACCGCGTCGAGGTGACCAGCCGCAGGTGCATGATCCGGTCGTGCATGTCGCCCATCTGCCACGTGAGCAGCCACAGGGAGAACAGCACACCGAAGCCGATAAAGGAGAAGGGGGCGAAGCGGGCCCACGTGATCCGCCAGCGGGCGATGTCCTCACCGAACCGCGACCCCCACTGCTCCTCGTCGGCGTCGCGCAGCGACGGGTCGAGCGCCTTGAGGTGGGCGAGCAGCTCGTCGCGCAGCGGCTCCACCTCGCGGGTGTCGATGGCGTTGAGTCGGAACCGCTCCGCGTCGGACTTGCCCGCGTCGGCCTGCCCCGTGCCGACCTCGACGATGGACACCCGCATGACCCGGTGGAAGAGGTCGGACTCGGTGTCGACGCTGCGGATGCGGCGGCGGTTGACCGTGATGACCTTGCGGTTGAAGAACCCGGTGCGGAGCACGATGTGCGTGCGGCCGATCTGGTAGCTCGTCGAGATCCACCGCAAGAACCCCGCCAGCACGACGATCGAGATGATCGTGATCTCGAACCAGTAGTTGCTCCGGTTGGAGCCGAGCCACAGGGAGATGAGGAACAGCGGGAGCAGCCGGGTGAGCGAGCCGAGCGGGTCCACCAGGAGCATCCGCCACGACAGGCGGTGCCAGGGGGCCTCGGGGTCGATCTTCGCGGCCGGCGGGGCCTCGACGGGCGGGGCCTCGGCCGGCGCCTCCTCGACCGGCGCCTCCTCGACCTCGGCCGGCGGGTCGCCGGCGGAGGCCGGCACCGGGTCGCTCACGTCCCGTCCTCGGCGTCGAGGTGGGCGATCGCGATGAGGTGCTGGGCCAGCGCCTCGGCGTCGGCCACGGACAGGCCCCGGATCTCGACCGAGCCGCTCGAGGAGGCGGTGGAGGCGTGCACGGTGGCGAGGCCGAACCAGCGCTCGAAGAGGTTGCGGGTGGTGTAGACGGTCTGGAGCCGCACGAGCGGGGCGATGCGGAACTGGGTGGTCCACCAGCCGGTCCGCGAGCACACCGCGGTGTCGGACACGTCCCAGCGCGCCACGAGATACCGCCACCACGGGGCCACCACGATCGACATGGTGGCCAGCGGGACCGTGACGGCCAGCGCGACCCAGTTCCAGAACGCCATCACGTTGTCGCCGTAGAAGTACCACGCCACCTGGAGGCCGGCGAGGATCAGCCACGTCCAGACGCCCTCGATGGTCCAGAGCAGCGGGGCCCGCTTCTCGATCCGGTGCCGGGGCGCCGCCACCACGACGCGGGTCGAGGTGAGCAGGGCGTCCCCGACGTCGGGCTCGTCCCGCGGGGTCGGCGGAGGGCCGGGCTCGTGCAGGGCGTGCGCCCCGCCGCCGGCGGGGACGGGCTCGGCGACGAGGGGCTCCCCGGAGGCGCGGAGCGGGCGGGCGGCGTCGGACATGCGGTCCACAGTAGTGGGCGGCCACCTCTGCAGGGGCATCGCCCGGTGGGGCATCATCGCGGGCATGGAACCCGTGCCCGTGCCCGTCGAGACCGCCCCCACGCCGTCTGCGATGCGGCGGGCACTGCGCCGCGCCCGCGACGGGCGCACCCTCGACGCCGCCGAGGCCGCGGTGCTGCTCGCGGCGCGGGGCGACGACCTCGACGACCTCACGGCCCTC
>DUTZ01000142.1 GCA_012841845.1 Actinomycetales bacterium
GGCAGGTGCCGCAGGACTCCCCGGCGGGCCCGCAGCAGGCGCCCGGCGGCGGCGCCGACGCGCCGCAACAGCCCCAGGGCACCGGGTGACCCACGACATGTGACGCGTGGGGCGCTACGCTACTGGCGTGATCAGTGCTTCGAATGTGACGAAGTCGTACGCGTCTTCCCCGCGTCCGGCGCTGTCCGACGTCAGCGTCGAGGTGGCCGAGGGCGAGTTCGTCTTCCTCATCGGCGCCTCCGGCTCGGGCAAGTCCACGTTCCTCCGGCTGCTGCTCCGCGAGGAGAAGGTCGATTCCGGCACGCTCCGCGTCGCGGGACACGACCTCACCCGGATGAAGTCGTCCGACGTGCCGCGGCTGCGCCGCTCGCTGGGCGTGGTCTTCCAGGACTTCCGCCTGCTCCCGGGCAAGACGGTCGCCGAGAACGTGGCGTTCGCGCTCCAGGTGATCGGCAAGTCGCGCAAGGAGATCGAGAAGGTCGTCCCGGAGACCCTGGACCTGGTGGGGCTCGGCACGCAGGCCGGCCGGCGCCCGCACGAGCTGTCCGGCGGCGAGCAGCAGCGCGTCGCGATCGCGCGCGCCTTCGTCAACCGCCCCAAACTCCTGCTGGCCGACGAGCCCACCGGCAACCTCGACCCCGAGACCAGTGAGGGGATCATGCTCCTGCTCGACCGGATCAACCGCACCGGCACCACCGTCCTCATGGCCACGCACGACCGGCACATCGTGGACCGCTCACGCCGGCGGGTGGTGGAGTTGGTCGACGGCGAGGTGGTCCGCGACGACGCCCGCGGCACCTACGGGGTGAACCGCTGATGGCCGCCCGGTTCATCGCCTCCGAGGTGGGGCAGGGTCTGCGCCGGAACCTGTCCATGACGCTCGCCATGATCATCACCACCGCCGTGGCCCTGGCCATGCTCGGCGGCGGGCTGCTCGTGGTGATGACCGCCTCGGCCAGCCAGGACAAGTACGACTACCTCAACGAGTTCCGCGTGTACGTGGACCGCTCGATCTCCCGGGAGGACCCCGACTGCGCGGCGGCGTGCGGCGAGATCCGCGCCCAGCTCGAGGCGACCGACGGCGTGGCCTCGCTGGAGTACAAGAACCCGCAGGAGACGTACGAGGAGTTCACCGAGCTGTTCGCCTCGACCGACCCGGTGCTCGTCGAGTCCACCTCGCCGGACGCGCTCGGGTCGCGGTTCACGCTCACGCTCGACGACCCGACCCGGGCCGAGGCGGTGGCGGAGGACCTCGCGACCGTCGAGGGCATCGAGATCGTGCAGGGCCAGGGGGAGCTCGTCGAGCGGGTCTTCTCGGTGCTGCACGGGATCCGCAACGCGGCCTTCGCCGTCGCCGTCGTCCAACTCGTCGCCACGGTGCTGCTCATCGCCAACATGACGCAGATCGCGGCCTTCACCCGCCGCACCGCGGTGGGGATCATGCGGCTGGTGGGCGCGAGCCGGTGGTACACCGAGCTGCCGTTCGTGCTCGAGGCCGTGATCGCGGCCGTGGCCGGCGCGCTCCTCGCGGTGGGCGGGCTGTTCGCCGCCAAGAGCGTGTTCCTGGACCGCGTCCTCGCCGAGGCCTACCGCGCCAACCTCGTCGAGCGGATCACGGCCCAGGACATCCTCCTCATCGCGCCCGTGCTGGTGGTGGCCGGGGCCGTGGTCTCCGCGATCACCGCCTGGGTCACGCTCCGGCTCACGGTCCGGCACTGATCCGTTTCTCCCGACGGCGGGGCTCTCCACTAGAGTGGGTGGCCTGCCTGTCGGCCGAAACGAGGAGGTGAGCCGCCGTGGCGAAGAAGGGCAAGAAGGGCAAATCCACCCTCGGGCGCGACGGCTCGATCATCGCGAGCAACCGCAAGGCCCGGCACGAGTTCCACATCCTCGACACCTACGAGGCCGGCATCGCGCTCGTGGGCACCGAGGTCAAGAGCATGCGCGAGGGCAAGGCCTCGCTCGTCGACGCCTTTGCCACGATCGACGACGGCGAGGTGTGGCTCCGCGGCCTGCACATCCCCGAGTACTCGCACGGGAGCTGGACCAACCACGCCCCCAAGCGCGCCCGCAAGCTGCTGCTGCACCGTCGCGAGATCGACACGCTCATCGGCAAGGTGCGCGACGGCAACGCCACCCTCGTCCCGCTCTCCCTGTACTTCGTGGGCGGGCGCGTCAAGGTCGAGCTCGCGGTGGCGCGCGGTAAGCAGGCCCACGACAAGCGCCAGGACATCGCCCGCCGGACCGCCGAGCGCGAAGCCGTCCGCGAGCTGGGCAGGAAGATCAAGGGCATGCGCGGATGATGCCCATCGGCCTGGCCACCACCTCGGCCCTGGCCTACGGACTCTCCGACTACCTCGGGGGCCTCGCCTCCCGGCGCTCGCGGGCGCTGCGCGTGATCTGCGTGGCGTACCCGATCTCGATCGTGCTGGTGGGGATCGTCGCCGTGGTCGCGGGCGGGCACGTGAGCGTCGTCGGCCTGGCCTGGGGTCTGGCGTCCGGCATCGCCGGGGGCTTCGCGGTGTGGACGTTCTACGCCGCGCTCACCCTGGGGCCGATGAGCGTGATCTCGCCGGTCACCGCGGTGATCGCCGCCGCCCTGCCCCTGGGGGTGGGGCTCGCGCTGGGGGAGCGGCCCGGGGCGGGCGCCCTCACCGGGGCGCTGCTCGCGGTGGTCGCCACCGTGCTGGTCTCGCTCGAGGGCGAGGCCGAGCCCGCGCCGCGGGGCGCCGACGGGCACCGGCTGCGGCTCACCGGCCGGGTCTGGGCGCTCACCCTGGCCGCCGGGGTGACCTTCGCCCTCTTCTTTATCCTCCTCGGCATGGTCCCGGACGGGGAGGGGCTGTGGCCGGTGGCCGCCTCCCGCGTGGGTGCGACGCTGCTCATGGTGGCGGTGGCCGTGCGCCTGCGCGAGCGCGTCGGGCCGACGTGGCGACTGCTGGCGGTGGGCGCGGCGATCGCCGTGTGCGACGCGGTGGCCAACATCGCCTTCTACGCCGCCACGCAGATGGCCATGCTCTCGCTCGTGGCGGTGGTCGCCGCGCTCTACCCGGCGGTCACGGTCCTGCTCGCCTTTGTCCACGGCGGGGAGCGGCTGCGCGGGGTGCAACTCCTCGGCCTCGTCGTGGGCGCCGCCGCCGTCGTGCTCATCACCCTTCGCTGAGCGCCCCGGGCGTGCTATGCTGGGCAGTCCGTCGGCGCGAGTCGGCGGACCCTGTAGGGGCTGATGTGGTTTCGACTACGTGAGTTGACGCAGGGGAAGCGTGCCGGTGCAGGCCGACGACCACCGTGAGCGTCGTGGCAACCAATTAAGCGCCGATACCAATCAGCGCGACTACGCCCTCGCTGCCTGATAGCGAGCCCGTAGTCTGTCGGCCCGGGGTCGCCCTCGCCCCGGTCCCCGGCATCATCTAGAGGGATCACCGGCTCACCCGGTCACGGGGTGGGTCGGGACATCCAACAGTGACTGGGATCGTCATCGCCGAGGAGTCCGCGCCAGGGCGAGATCCGAGTAGAGGCCAGATGCGGACTGCGCACGGAGAAGCCCTGCCGACGCTGCGGAGGACCCGGGTTCAATTCCCGGCAGCTCCACCAGATCGGCGCCGCACCCCCGGTTCACCAGAGCCGGGGGCGCGGTGCATTTCGCGCCGCGACTCCGGTTCCGGCGCCGGGGCGTGGGTTCTGGGGGCCGCTGTCAGCCCAGCGCCGCGAGGTCGCGGTGCACGACGTAGTTGCGGTGGGCGGTGGTGCCGAGCGTGTACTCGGGGTTGAGCCCGTAGGCCGCCCAGCGCGAGCGCGCCGACCAGTCCAGCGCCTCGGGTGTGCCGGTGCGGTGGAAGTTCACCATGTAGCCGCCGGTGTGGAGGCTGATGATCGTGTAGCCGCCGGGGTAGCCGGCGCAGGAGCCGAACTCCACGAAGTCGACGCCGCGGGCCGCGTCGGGCGCCGTGCGCTTGGCACGGTGCGTGTGTCCGGCGGCCATGAGGAACACGCCCGGGGCGCGGGTGAAGGCGGACTGCAGGCGGTCGGCGTCGTGCTGGGGGACGACGAACGACGGGCCGGCGGCGTTGGTGAACGCGGCCTCGCGGGTCACGGGGTGGTGGGCCAGGACCAGCGTGGGGCGGTGCGGGTCGGTGGCGAGCTCGGCCTCGATCGCCTCGTGCTGGTGGGGCTCGATCATCCCGCCGGAGGCGTCGAGGTGCGTGGAGTCGATGCCCATGATCCGGAGTCCGCCGACCCTCGTCGTCCACATCTGCTGCCGGGGCACGAGCGCCTCGCCCCACGGGTCGCGGTGGTCGGCGGTGCCGGGGAGCACGGCGTGCCGCTCGTACCCGGCGGCGGGGTCCGACGACGGGGTGTGCGGCCGGTCGTGGTTGCCGCGGGTGACGTGCCAGTCCACGCCGTGTGCGCCGTAGCCGTTCATGATCTCGACGAACCGCGCCACCTCGGCGGGGCGGGCCTCGTCGGTGGTGTCGCCGTTGACGAGCAGCCGGTCCACGCCGCGGGCCCGGATCTCGGCCAGCGCCCCGGCCAGCATGAGGTCGGGGAACGGGGGCAGGCCCTCGGCCTGGACGATCGGGGTGGGCATGCCGGCCACGAGGATGCCATGGCGCTCCTCGCCGATGTGGACGTCGTTGATCACGGCGATCCGCCCGACCGGCGCGCCCGGCGGGGGAGTGAGCGTGGTGACGCGGCCGGTCCGCTCCGGCGACCACATCTGGTGGGTGGACATGAGGCCGGGCCGGGCCGCGATCCCGCCGGAGCGGCACTCGAACGCGTACTCCGTGCCCGGGGCCAGCCCCTCGACGGTCACCAGGTGGAAGCCGCGGGGCTCGTCGTCGTGGTGGACCACCGGCAGCGGACCCGGCGCGCCCGCCGGCGCGAGGCGCACCTCGGCGTCCGTGGCCACCGTCGGCGCCACGGTGCCGTAGAAGGGGTGCGGGCCGGGGTAGGTGGCCCAGCTGAACGTGATCGAGGTGTCGGTGACGGTCACCACCTCGAGGTCGGTGACGACGAGGCCCTCGTGCAGCCCGGAGAGAAGGTGGTCGGCGGAGCCGGCCGACGATCCGCCGAACGGGCCCGAGCCCTCCGGGGTGAGGGCCCGCGCGGCGCCGGCGCCGGCGGTGAGGGTGGCGGCGGCGCCGAGGCCGCCGAGGAGGAGGGAGCGACGGGAGAGGGGACCCGGGGTCATGCCCGCAGAGTGTAGGGATCTCAGGTGACGACGACGAGGCGTTCAGGTGGCGGAAGGGTCTCGTCTCAGGCCGCTTCGGTACTCTCACCACAGACACCGGCCGCCGTGCGACGGCGGCCGGTCCGCTCCCGTAACGAAAGGCCCCCGCACGTGAACGCGAAGCCCGCCGGCAACAAGAAGGCCACCAAGGCCCTCGACTCCTCGTCCAACAAGGGCATGCTCTACACGGTCCTGGCGCTGGTCGCCGTGGCGGTCGTCGTGCTCGGCGGCGTGATCTGGCTCAACAGAGACGGCGGACAGGCCACCCCGGTCACGTTCGGCGAGACCTCCGACGCCAACATCGAGCTCACCGACACGGGCGTGATCGCGGTGGGCGACCCCTCGGCGCCGACCGTCCAGATCTGGGAGGACTTCATGTGCCCCGCGTGCGCGCAGTTCGAGAGGGATTTCGGCGGGCAGATCGCCTCCGCGGTGCAGGAGGGCGAGGTCCGGACGGAGTTCCACATCCTCAACTTCCAGAACCGCGCCTCGGGCTCGGGAGAGTACTCGACGCGCGCCATCGCCGCCATGCAGTGCGTCGCGGCCGGTGAGTCGGTCGAGACCTTCTTCTCCGTCAAGAACTCGTACTTCGCGCAGCAGCCGACGGGCGGCGGCGACCTCAGCCCCGACGAGCTCGCCGACTCGGCCGAGGCGGCCGGCGCCAGCGAGGACACGGCCGCGTGTATCCGGGAGGTCGAGAACGGCGACGCCATGGACAAGGCCGAGGACACCGCCAAGAACGCGCAGCGGACCGCCCAGGACGTCATCGGTCGCGTGTCCACCCCGTCGGTGGCCCACGACGGAACCGAGGTGGACTGGAACAACCCCACCTGGCTCGACGAGATCATCAGCGCCGCCTGACCGGCCGCGACTCCGGTCGCACCCGTGCCCCCGGCCCCGCCGCACCGGCGGGGCCGGGCTCGATTTGGAAGCCCGAACGGCGATGGTGTAACTTTGGTCGAGCCGGTGACCGAGAGGTGAGCGGCGGAACAACTCGATACGGGGCTATGGCGCAGCTGGTAGCGCACCACACTGGCAGTGTGGGGGTCAGGGGTTCGAGTCCCCTTAGCTCCACAAATTCGGAAGGGTCACGAGGCTTGCCTCGTGACCCTCCGTCGTTTGTGGGGCGAGGTGCCCCGCCCGTGATGGTCTCAGATAAGTAACAGAAATCTCTTTCTGAAAGCTTGTCCAACTGGTATGGTCCGCAATGATGCACGTCACAGTGCATTGATGCCGCGAGATGGTCTGAACAGCGGGCCAGAAAACCACCGGCGGCACCGAACCCCTCGGAGGAGTCCCTCATGTCCGTTACCCGTCGCCTCGCCGCCGTCGGCGCTGCCGCTGCTCTCTCGGTGACCGGCCTCGCCGTCGCCGCCCCCGCCACCGCC
>DUTZ01000143.1 GCA_012841845.1 Actinomycetales bacterium
CAAAGCGCACACCGGCGACGCACTACGCTGGAACCCATGGCGAAGACAGTCCTCACCGCGGTCGCGTGGCCGTACGCGAACGGCCCCCGGCACATCGGACACGTGGCCGGCTTCGGTGTCCCGTCCGACGTGTTCGCCCGCTACCACCGCATGATCGGCAGCGACGTGCTCATGGTCTCCGGCACGGACGAGCACGGCACGCCGCTGCTCGTGCAGGCCGAGAAGGAGGGCGTGTCGGTCCAGGAGCTGGCGGACCGATACAACCGGCAGATCGTCCACGACCTCGCCGGCCTGGGCCTGACCTACGACCTGTTCACCCGCACCACCACGCGGAACCACTACGCGGTGACGCAGGAGCTGTTCCGGGGGCTCCACGAGAACGGCTACATGATCCGGCAGACCACGATGGGCGCGATCAGCCCCTCGACCGGCCGCACGCTGCCCGACCGCTACATCGAGGGCACATGCCCGATCTGCGGGGCCGGCGGCGCGCGCGGCGACCAGTGCGACGCGTGCGGCAACCAGCTCGACCCGGCCGACCTGGTGGACCCGGTGTCCAAGATCAACGGCGAGACGCCCGAGTTCGTGGAGACCGAGCACTTCCTGCTGGACCTGCCCTCGCTGGCCGAGGCGCTGGGGGACTGGCTGCGTGAACGCCGGGACTGGCGGCCCAACGTGCTCAAGTTCTCGCTCAACCTGCTCGAGGACCTGCGGCCGCGCGCGATGAGCCGCGACATCGACTGGGGTGTGCCCATCCCGCTCGACGGCTGGGCGGACAACAACGCCAAGAAGCTCTACGTGTGGTTCGACGCCGTGGTGGGGTACCTGTCGGCCTCCATCGAGTGGGCGTATCGCTCCGGCGACCCGGAGGCGTGGCGGCGGTGGTGGACCGACCCCGAGGCCGTGTCCTACTACTTCATGGGCAAGGACAACATCACCTTCCACTCGCAGATCTGGCCGGCGGAGCTGCTCGGCTACGACGGCCGCGGCGCCAAGGGTGGCGAGCCGGGTCCGTTCGGGACGCTCGGACTGCCCACCGAGGTCGTCTCCTCGGAGTACCTCACCATGTCGGGCTCCAAGTTCTCCTCGTCCAAGGGCGTGGTGATCTACGTCAAGGACTTCCTCGCCGAGTTCGGGCCCGACCCACTGCGCTACTTCATCGCCGTGGCCGGGCCCGAGAACAACGACACGGACTTCACGTGGGACGAGTTCGTCCGCCGCATCAACAACGAGCTCGTGGGCTCGTGGGGCAACCTCGTCAACCGCACCGTGTCCATGGCGCACAAGAACTTCGGGCAGGTGCCCGAGCCGGGCGAGCTCGCGGCGGAGGACCGGGAGCTGCTCGACGAGGCGCGGGCCGCGTTCGACGTGGTGGGCCAGGCCCTGGGCCACTCGCGCTTCCGCGCCGGGATCACCGAGGCCATGCGGATCGTGGGCCGCGCCAACCAGTACGTCGCGGCCACCGAGCCGTGGAAGCTCGCCAAGGATCCCGGGCAGGCCGAGCGCCTGGCCACCGTGCTGTGGACGGCGCTGCAGGTGGTCTCCGACGCCAACACGTTGCTCACCCCGTACCTGCCGGCCTCCGCGCAGCAGGTCCACGAGACCCTCGGGCGCTCAGGCGTGTGGGCGGCGATGCCGCGGGTCGAGGAGGTCGTCGACGACATGCCGGTGCAGCCCGTCGGCGCGGGCGTGCCGGCCGAGGGCCGGAGCTACCCGGTGATCACCGGCGACTACCGCGAGCAGCAGGCCCACTGGGGCCGCACCGACGTGGTGCCGGGCACGCCGCTGGCCAAGCCCACCCCGATCTTCGCCAAGCTGGACCCCGAGCTCGCCGAGACCGGCCCCGCGTGGGCGCCGATCCAGGCGCCGGCGGAGGCGTGACGCGCCGTGGGTAAGCGCAAGCCCCGGCCCGTCCCCGTCCTGCCCGAGCCGCTGCCCGGGCTCGTCGACGCGCACACACACCTCTACTCCTGCGGACACCGGACCGCGGACGAAGTGCGCGCCGCCGCCGACCGCGCC
>DUTZ01000144.1 GCA_012841845.1 Actinomycetales bacterium
ACGCCGAGGCAGGCGCCGATCGGCAGGCCGCCACCGAGGCCCTTGGCGAGCGTGATGACGTCGGGCACGACGCCCGCCTTGCGGGTGGCGAACATCGCTCCGGTCCGGCCGACGCCGGTCTGGACCTCGTCGACCATCATGAGGATCCCGTGCTCGGTGCACAGCGCGCGGACGTCGGCGAGGAAGCCCTCCGGGGGCTCGACGACGCCGCCCTCTCCCTGGAGCGGTTCGAGGATGATCGCGGCCGTGTCGGCCGGCGCCTGCTCCACGAGCGCGGTGAGCGCGGCGATGTCGCCGTAGGGGTAGAACTCGACGCCGGCGGGCATGGGCTCGAAGGGCTCGCGCTTGGCCGGCTGGCCCGTCATCGCCAGCGCGCCCATGGTGCGGCCGTGGAAGCCGTTCTCGGCGGCGAGGATGCGCGACCGTCCGGTGCGCCGCGCGATCTTGAACGCGGCCTCGTTGGCCTCGGCTCCCGAGTTGCAGAAGAACGCCCGGACGGGGGCGTCCACGGCGAGGAGAGACTCCAGCCGCTCGGCCAACGCCACGGCCGTGGGGTGCACGTAGAGGTTGGAGACGTGGCCGAGCTCGGCGACCTGCCGGCTCACTGCCTCGACGACGGCCGGGTGCGCGTGGCCGAGGGCGTTGACGGCGATGCCGGCGAGCAGATCGACGTACTCGCGCCCGTCGGCGGCGGTCACGGTGACGCCCCGTCCCGAGACGAGCTCGAGCGGCGGGGTGCCGTAGTTGCGCATGAACGCGGCGTCCCACCGCGCGGTGAGGGTGCTGGTGTTCCCGCTCACGACGACTGTCCTCCGTTCCCGGTTCCGACCGGCTTGCGCGTCTCGTGGTCGCCGCTGGTGACCATGGTCCCGATGCCGCCCTCGGTGAGGACCTCGAGCAGGACCGAGTGCTCGACGCGGCCGTCGATGACGTGGGCCGCGCCGACGCCGCCGTTCACCGCCTGCAGGCACGCCTCCATCTTGGGCACCATGCCGCTCTCGAGCGACGGCAGGAGGCGCGCGAGCGGGCCGGTGCCGATGTAGCTCACGAGCGAGGACCGGTCGGGCCAGTCGGTGTAGAGGCCCTCGACGTCGGTGAGGACGACGAGCTTCTCGGCCCCGAGCGCGGCGGCGAGCGCTCCGGCGGCCGAGTCGGCGTTGATGTTGTGGACGGTCCCGTCGGCGTCGGGCGCGATCGTGGAGACGACGGGGATGCGGCCGGCCTCGATGAGGTCGAGCACCGCGCGCGGGTCGACCGAGCCGACGTCGCCGACCAGTCCGATGTCGGTGGGCTCGCCGTCGACCATCGCGGTGCGGCGCACGGCGGTGAACAGGCCGGCGTCCTCGCCGGAGATCCCGACGGCGTACGGGCCGTGGGCGTTGATGAGGCCGACGAGCTCCCGGCCGACGTGGCCGAAGAGGACCATGCGGACCACGTCCATGACCTCGGGCGTGGTCACCCGGAAGCCGCCGCGGAACTCGCCCTCCATGCCGAGGCGGCCGAGCATCGACGTGATCTGTGGGCCGCCGCCGTGGACCACGACGGGCTTGATGCCGCAGGTGCGCAGGAACACCATGTCGGCGGCGAAGGCGCCCTTGAGCGCGTCGTCGACCATGGCGTTGCCGCCGTACTTGACCACGATGATCTTCTCGTGGAACTTCTGTAGCCACGGCAGGGCCTCGGCGAGGACATGCGCGCGGACCAACGGCGTGAGCTGGGTCGAGCCGTCGTTCATCGAGGTCGTCGGCATGTCAGGCGCCTCCGGGGTCGGTGGGGATGGTCAGGGTCAGGTGGACGGTCGCGCCGCCGCGGTGACGGAACCGGAACTCGGCCCCGGTGTCGGTGGCCGCCGGCTCGGGCCACGGCCCCGCCTCGGCGTCCGGACGGAACACGAGCACCTCGACGGGGCCGACCGCGGCGACCTCGGTCGTGAGCAGGTCGGCCGCCGCCTCCGCCGCCCGGTGCGCGTGCTCGAAGCCGGCCGAGACGTCGTCGAAGCCCTCACCGGCGAGCAGGACGACGGCGCGGGTGGCGGGGATCTCGGCGCACCGGGCGCTCCACAACAGGTCGGGGGCGGACTCCGGGTCGCCGTCGACCTCGAGCCGGGCGGTGGTGCCGCTCGGCGCGCACCAGATCCGTCCTCCGGCCGTTCCCGTCGGCTCGTCGGCGCAGGCGAGCCCACCCACGCCGGGGGCGACGGTCACGGGGCGAGGCCGACCGTGCTGAGCCCCGCGGTCTCGGGCAGTCCGAGCGCGAGGTTCATGGACTGGATCGCGCCGCCGGCCGTCCCCTTGGCCAGGTTGTCGATGGCCGCGGTGAACACGGCGCGCTCGGCCCGCTCGTCGACCTCGATGCCCAGCTGCACGGCGTTGGAGCCGAGGACCGACGCGGTCATGGGCTGGACGCCGGCGGGCAGCAGGTGCACGAAGGGCTCGTCGGCGTACACCGCGGTGTACTCCTCCCGCAACCGCTCGGCGGTGGCGGTGGTGGGCACGACCGCGGTGGTGAGGATGCCGCGGGCCATCGGCGCGAGGACGGGGGTGAAGCTCACCGAGACCGGCGCGTCGGTGAGGGCGCGCAGGTTCTGGGCGATCTCCGGTGTGTGCCGGTGGGTGGTGACGCCGTAGGCCTTGGCCGAACCCATGACCTCGGAGGCGAGCATGGGTACCTTGGCGGCCTTGCCCGCGCCCGAGGCGCCGGTCACCGAGACCACGGTGACGGCCGAGGCGTCGACGAGGCCCGCGGCGACGGCGGGGTACAACGCGAGGGTCGCGCCGGTCGGGAAGCAGCCCGGCACGGCGATCCGTCTGGTGGACCGCAGCGCCTCGCGCGCCCCCGGGAGTTCCGGCAGCCCGTACGGCCAGCTCCCGGCGTGCTCGGAGCCGTAGTACGCCTCCCAGTCGTCCGCGTCGGTGAGCCGGAAGTCCGCGCCCAGGTCCACCACGAGCACGTCCGGGCCGAGCTTCTCGGCGATCGCCGCCGAGTGTCCGTGCGGCAGGCCGAGCACCACCACGTCGTGCCCCGCCAACGTGTCGGCACTGGTCTCGGCCAGTACGCGGTCCGCGAGCGGGAGCAGATGCGGGTGGTGCTCGGCCAGTGACTGGCCCGCGTTGGAGCCGGCCGCCAGTGTGCCGATCTCGATCTCTCCCGAGACGTAGTGTGGGTGCGACAGCAGGAGGCGGAGGAACTCCCCGCCCGCGTAGCCCGAGGCACCGGCGACTGCGACTGTAATGGTCATGCGCACGAGTATGCACTACTTTGCAAAGTTTTGCACTTGTGCCCCTCGACCTCCGGGAACTCGCACTACGCCCCGAGCTGCCGCCGCCCTCCCGCGAAGCGGCGCTGCCCCAGGTCCACCGCGCTGCCGGCGCGCCGCCCCTCCGCCAGCCCGGTGTCGGCGACACGGCGGCGACGGCCCGGTGCCGTGTGCGGGAACCGCTCGCGCAACGCGGCCGCCGCGCGCTGCGCGTCCGACCGCAGCACGAGCCCGGCCCCCGCCGCGTCCGCACTCTCCCGGACCGCGGTCTGCTCCGCGGACTCGAGCCTGCGCCCCACCTCGAAGGCGAAGCCCGCCATGAACGACTTGCGATGGGTGACGGCCGAGACCCCGGGCGCGGGCCGCTGCCGGGCCGCCGCCGCGAGCATGACGCCGGAGAGCGCACCGGCCAGCATCGCGACGCGCTCGACGTGACGGCGGACGCCCACCACGTGGACGACGCGCCGGCCGTCGGTGGCCGGTGCGACCACCGCACGGCAGTGCAGCGCGCCGGCGAGAGCGGCGACCAGCGCCACCTGGTCCGGTTGGTAGCGCCCCGAGACCACGTGGTCGAGCACCGTCACCTCCGACGCTCCCCCGTCGGGCGCCGACCGGGCGAGCGCCTCGTCCACGCCGTACTTGGCGAGCAGGTGGTAGGCGCGCTCGAGCAGGACCTCCGCCTCCGGGGTGCCGGCGACGGACTCCGCCTTGGCGAAGAGCTTGCGGATACGCTCGAGGGACTTGTCGGCGGGACGGGTGGCGGAATCACGGATGGTCACGGCGTTCTCCTGATCTCTCGGGTGACGCGCCCTCGGTGGGCCGTCGGAGCGGATGCTCGCACACGTGTACGACA
Organism: Actinomycetales bacterium; assembly: GCA_012841845.1. Classification (GTDB taxonomy): domain Bacteria; phylum Actinomycetota; class Actinomycetes; order Mycobacteriales; family Mycobacteriaceae; genus Dietzia. The sequence continues at coordinate 4,110 of DUTZ01000144.1, forward strand.
CCGGGCCGTCGGTCTCCTCACCTCCTGCGGAAGATCCCCCACGTGAACTGCTGGGTTGCGCCGGAAGGGGTCTCGTGGACGCGTTCGGCCCGGGACAGCTCTTCCCAGGCGTCGCCGAGGAACTCCGTCAGGTCGTCGGCCGAGTACCGGCGGACGGGCAGGCCGGAGCAGTACTCGGGACCGCCTGGGCCGAAGACGCCGAGGACCGCGACCGACCCGGCGTCGGTGGCGCGGTCGAGCACACGCCGATACGCGTCGCGGTCCTCCGGTTCGGTGAGGAAGTGCAGGACCGCCCGGTCGTGCCACACGCGGTGGCCCCGGCCCGGGTCCCACTCCAGCAGGTCGCCCACGATCCACCGGACGTCGGCCGCGCGGTCGCCCAGCCGCCGGCGGGCGATCCCCAGCGCGGTGGCGGAGAGATCGAGCACCGTGACGTCCCGGAAGCCGCGCTCCAGCAGACCGTCGACGAGCGTGGAGGCGCCGCCCCCCACGTCGACGACCGCGTCGTCGGGGCCCACCCCGGAGGTCTCGAACGCGTCGAGCGAGACGTCCGCCTCCTCCTGGTACCAACTCCGCGTGGTGTCCCCCTGCGCGTAGGCGCCGTCCCAGTGCGATCGCTGCATTCTCGACATACCCGGAAGGGTATCGGCTCAGCGGTGGAGGAACCAGCCGTGGTCGAGGGGGCCGGAGCCCTGCCCCACCTCGAGCGTCAACCCGCCGTGGAGCGCCCCGTCCATCCACGGACGGACCCGCCGGTAGGCGGAGAGCCAGTCGTCCGCGCCCACGCGGGCGGTGGCGAGCGCCGAGGAGAGAGAGCACCCGGTGCCGTGGGTGTGCGGGGTGTCCACACGGACGAAGGGTAGGCGGCGGGTCGTCCGCCAGTCGCGCTCCGACTCCACGAGGACGTCGTGCGAACTGCCGTCCGTGAGGTCGCCGGTGGTGGCGAGGACCGCGCTGCCGGTCTGCTCGTGGACGAGCTCGGCCTGCTCCACGACCATCTCGAGGTGCGGCGCGGTCGACTGCCCGCACAGCACCCCGAGCTCGGGGACGTTGGGGGTCACGAGGTCGACCACCGGCACCAGCTCGCGCAGCAGCCGCGCGGCGTCGTCCGAGGCCAGGCGGCCGCCGGTGGTGGCCACCATGACCGGGTCCAGCACCACGTTGCGCGGCCGTCGGCGCTCGAGCCACTCGCCCACCGCCTCGACCAGCGTCGCCTCGCCGAGCATGCCGATCTTCATCGCGTCGATCTCGACGTCGTCGGCCACCGCGTCCAGCTGGGCGACGACGGTCTCGACCGGGATCGCGTGGACGCCGGTGACCCCGCGGGTGTTCTGGACGGTCACCGCGGTGACCACGCCCATCGCGTAGCCGCCCATCGCGGCGACGGACTTGACGTCGGCGAGCAGGCCGGCGCCGCCCGAGGGGTCCGTCCCCGCCAGGCAGAGGACGCGGGGCACGCGGGGGCTCGTCGTGTCAGCCACGGAGCACAGCCCCCACGGCGGATTCGGCGGCGGCGACGGCGGCGGTCCGGTGCTCGCTGGCCTCGTCCTCGGTGGGGGTGCGGTCGTCCGCCCGGAAGCTCAGCGCGTACGCGAGCGACTTGCGGCCGGCCCCGAGCTGCGCGCCGGTGTAGACGTCGAACAGGCGGACGCTCTCGAGCAGGTCGCCGCCCCCGGACCACAGCGCGGCCTCGACCGCGGAGGCCGGCACGGAGGCGTCCACGACCAGCGCGACGTCCTGGTTGACCGAGGGGAACGAGGAGATCGCCGGCGCCGGCAGGACCTCGCGGGCGCCGATGGCGGTGAGGTCGAGCTCGGCCGCGCACGTCCGGGCCGGCAGCCCGAGC
>DUTZ01000145.1 GCA_012841845.1 Actinomycetales bacterium
CGCCTCTCCGGGCGTCGAGTTCGACACCGACCCGGACGATCCGGACACCGCGCCCGGCCACGAGTCCCGTACCCGCGCGGCCGCCCGCTTCCGCGTGACCGTGGAGACGGCCGACGCCGACGAGGCGCAGTGGGTGGCCCGCCGCGTCGCCCCGCACGCCCCCGTGCTGCTCGCCCTGGCGGCGGGCTCGCCGTACTGGGCCGACGGCCAGGACTCCGGCTACGCCTCCACGCGCGCGTTCGAGGCGCGCTGGTCGCCGTCGCACTTCTCCGCCGTCCGCACCGACACGGCCGAGGGCGTCCTCGAGGCCGAGGACGAGCTCGTCGCCACGGGAGTGGTGGCGGACCGGGAGCTCGTCGACATCGACGTCCGGCCCGCGCGGGACGGGGCGGGGGTGGAACTCCGGCTCTGCGACTCGTGCAGCACGGTGGACACTCTCGTCGTCGTCGCCGGGCTGTTCCGTGGCCTCGTCGACACCCTCCTCGCCGGGCGGGACGGGGGCGGGGACTGGGAGGATCCGTCACCCACGCTGCTCGCCGCGGCGTTCTGGCGGGCCGCGCGCTCCGGCCTCGAGGGGGACCTCGTGGACGTCGACACCGGCAGGCCGCGCCCCGCCCCCGAGGTGCTCTCCGCGCTCGTCGCACTGGTGTCCGACCGGCTCGACGCCTCGGGGGAGCGGGAGCTGGTCGAGGACCTGCTCGACGGCATCCGGGGCGCCGGCACCTCCGCCGCCCGCCAGCGGGCCGCCCACCGGCGCCGCGGCCGGCGCAACGACGTGGTGGCGGTGCTGCTCGCCGAGACCGTCGGGCGCATCCGGCCCCGCGACACCGCCGACGACACCGGCATGCGGTCCATGCTCTCGGCCTACTCGCCGCTCGGGGAGGCCGTGACCGAGGACGTCCACGACGAGGCCATCACGACCGACGGCGAGCCGCGGCCCGAGTACGTGGACGTGCTCAAGGCCGTCTCCGACCTGGGCGCCGACGAGCTGCGCGAGCGGAAGAAGGGCGTGGACGCCGGCCTGCGCGAGCTCGGGGTGACGCTCAAGGTCTACGGCAAGGACGAGCCGCAGGTGTTCCCGCTGGACGCCGTGCCGCGCATCGTCCCCGCCGACCAGTGGGGCCGCATCTCCGCGGGCATCGAGCAGCGGGCGCGGGCCATGGAGCTGTTCCTGCGCGACGTCTACGGCGCGGGCGAGATCATCCGCGCCGGCGTGGTCCCGCAGGACGCGCTCGACCGCGCGCCCGGCTTCCGCCCCGTCACCGGCCGCGCCGTGCCCGAGGGCGCGCTGCACACGCCGATCGCTGGCGTGGACCTCGTGTCCACGGCCCCCGGTGAGTGGGTGGTCCTCGAGGACAACCTGCGCATGCCCGGCGGCCTCGCCATGGCGGCGGCCCTGCGTGACCGGATCACCGAGAACTACCCCGAGTTCGCCGCGCGCGGCGAGATCCACGACCCGCGGGACGCGTTCGGCATGCTCCGCGCGACCCTGCACGCCGCCGCCCCGGCGGGCACCGAGGGCGAGCCGACCGTCGGCGTGGTGATCGCCGAGGACGAGCTGTCCTCGTTCGACCTCAACCGGGTCACCCAGGCGATCGGGGGGACGCTGGTCACCCCGGCCGACCTGCGCTGCGACGAGGGTCGGCTGTGGCGCGTGGACGGTGACGAGCGGGAGGCGATCGACGTACTCTACGTCCGTATGGACGAGGAGATGCTGCTCTCCTCCGACGGCGCGGACGGCACGCGGCTGCGGCACGGCCTGCTCGCCGCGATGCGCGACGGCGGCGTGGCCGTGGTCAACGCCCCCGGCAACGGCGCTGCCGACGACAAGGCGATCTACGCGCTCGTGCCCGACATCATCGACTTCTACCTGGGCGAGAAGCCGCTCATCGGTCAGGTCGACACCTACCTCTGCTCGGACCCCGCGCAGCGCGCGGAGGTGCTCGACCGGCTCGGGGAGCTGGTGGTCAAGCCGATCGACGGCTACGGCGGCTCGGACATCACCGTGGGGCCCGAGTGCTCGCCGCGCGAACTCGACCAGCGGCGCGAGGAGCTACGCCGCCACGGCGAGCGGTTCGTGGCGCAGGAGGTGCAGCCCCTGTCCACGCTGCCCACGTTCGACGGCAGTGAGCTGCAGCGCCGGCACGTCGACATGCGCGCCTTCGTCATGCTCCGGCCCGGCGCGAACGGGGAGATCCTCGCCTCCGCTCCGCCCGTCGCGCTGACGCGCGTGGCCCCGGCGGGCACCATGGTGGTCAACGCCTCGAGCGGAGGCGGTGGAAAGGACACCTGGATTCACCGTGCCTGACACGACCGAGGTCACCGAGGAGGCCGAATCCCGCGACACCGCGGGGCCACCCGACGACGCGGCCGGCGGGCCGCTGGAGGTCCGGCACACGACCTCCCCCTGCCTGTCCCCGGACGGCTCGCTGCTCGCCTGCGTGGTGACCGAACGCACCGGGTTCCCGCGCGCCGTACAGCGGCCGCTCGGCCCCGGCGGGCCCGAGGGCGCCGGGCCCGAGCGCGACGTGGTCCTGCCCGTCGACGGCCCCGTCCGCCGCGTCGCCTACTCGCCCAACGGCAAATGGCTCGCCTGCGAGGTGGCCCCCGACGGCGGCGAGCGCGAGCGCATCTGGCTGGTCACCACCGACCCCGAGGACAAGGGCTACTACCCGATCCCCAACACCCGCGACGCCACCGAGCGGATCGTGTGCTGGGACGGCGACCTGCTCGCGGTGACCGCCTTCGACTCCGAGGGCCTGGCCGAGGGCCGGCTCGTCGATCCCGAGACCGGCGAGTCCACGGTGGTCGACAGCCGGATGGGCGGGGCGCTGGTCCACGCCCGCGACGGCGCCGCCCTGTTCCGGGTGGGCGCCCGCGGCCAGCGCGAGCTGCTGCGGATCGTGCCCGACGGACGCTGGTGGCCGCTGCTGCCCGTCGACACCGGCTCCACCACCGACGCCGGCGTGATCCTCGACGCCGGCGGCGACGGGCGGCCCATGCGGATGCTCGTGCGCAGCGACCACTCGGCCGACCGGATGGGGCTGCTCGAGGTGCGGGCCGACGAGGGCGGCACCGAGTCGTGGAAGCTCGCCTACCGCGCCGACGCCGACCTCGACCAGGTGGAGGTGAGCCTGGACCGGCGCACCGCGGTCCTGCTGTGGAACGTCCACGGCGGACTGTCGGAGATCGAGGTCCTGGACCTCACGCGCCGCCGGCCCCGCGTGATCGCCCGGCCGCCGCTGCCCGAGGTGGTGGCCTCCTCGCCGTCGCTCACCGCCGACGGCCGCCTGCTCGCGCTCACCGTGCAGAGCCTCGACCAGCCGCCGCGGGTGGCGGTGTTCGACGTGCGGCGGCGCCGGTGGATCGGCGAGCCGCCCGCCCAGCCCGACCCGGCCCCCGAGCTGCTGCGCTTCACGGCCCGCGACGGGCTCGAGCTCACCGGCTGGCTCTACCGCGCCGACCCCGACGCCGGGCCCGGGCCCACCGTCGTCCACCTCCACGGCGGCCCGGAGGGCCAGTCGCGCCCCGGCTACGACGACATCGCCCGCCGCTACCTCGACGTGGGCGTCAACTACTTCCTGCCCAACGTGCGCGGCTCCACCGGCGCCGGGCGGTTCTTCAGCCACGCCGACGACCGGTACGGCCGCTTCGCCGGGATCGACGACGTCGAGGACGCCCTGCTCCACCTCGTCGAGGAGGAGGTCACCGACCCGGCCCAGGCGATCATCTCCGGCCGGTCCTACGGCGGCTACCTGGTCAACGCGAGCCTGGTCCGCCACGCCGGCCGGTGGCAGGGCGGGATCGCGGCCTGCGGGATGAGCGACCTGCAGAGCTTCTACCGCACCACCGAGCCGTGGATCGCCGCGGCCGCCTACCCCAAGTACGGCAACCCCCTCCAGGAGCGCGAGCTGCTCCGCGAGGCCTCCCCGCTGCGGCGCTTCCACCACATCGACGTCCCCGTGCTGTTCGTCCACGGCGTGCACGACACCAACGTGCCGCTCAGCGAGACCGAGCAGGCCGCCGAGGCGCTGCGCAGGCGGGGCGTACCGGTGGACATCCTGCTGTTCCAGGACGAGGGTCATGAGTTCGTGAAACTGGCCAACCGACAGCTGCTCGGGGACCGGGTGGTGGAGTTCTGTCAGGAGGTCCTGGGTGTTGGGACGTAAGAAGCGCAATGACGACGAGGCGGGCGACCTCGAGGGGCGGATCGTCGCGTGGCGGCGCCACCTCCACGCCCACCCCGAGCTGTCCTACGAGGAGCACGAGACCACCGACTACGTGGAGGCCCGGCTCCGCGACCTGGGCCTGAAGCCGCGCCGGTTCGAGCTGGGCACCGGCCTGTGGTGCGACGTCCCGGCCGCGAAGGGTGCCGCCGCCACCGACGTCGTGGGCCTGCGCGCGGACATCGACGCGCTGCCCATGGACGAGGACTCCGGCCTCGACTTCGCCTCCACGGTCGAGGGCGTGAGCCACACCTGCGGCCACGACGGCCACACCGCCATGCTGCTCGGCGCCGCCGAAATGCTGGTCGCCGACCCGCCGCCGCGCCCCGTGCGCCTGATCTTCCAGCCCGCCGAGGAGACCATGCCCGGCGGGGCGCTCGACTGCGTGCGCGAGGGCGCCGTGGAGGGCGTGGACCGGATCCTCGCGCTGCACTGCGACCCGCACCGGAAGGTCGGCGAGGTGGGCGTGACCGCCGGCGGCATCACCTCGTCCAACGCCAAGCTCCGCCTCCGCGTGACCGGCGCCGGCGGGCACACCGCCCGGCCGCACGAGACGCAGGACGTCGTGCACGCCCTGGCCACCGTCGCGGCGGGCCTGCCGGCCGTGCTCAGCCGCCGCGTCGACCCGCGCAGCGGCACCGTGCTCACCTGGGGCGCGATCTCCGCCGGCGGCGAGGCCCCCAACGTCATCCCCGACTCCGGCGAGCTGATCGGCACCCTCCGCAGCGCCGACCGCGACGTCTGGGCCGAGGTCGAGCCGCTGGTCCGCGAGGCCGTGGACCAGCTCGCCGCGCCGTACGGCGTGGGCGTGGAACTCGAGTACACGCAGGGGGTGCCGCCCGTGGTCAACGACGACGAGTGCGCCGACCTCGCCGCGCGCGCCGTCGAGTCCGTGCTGGGTCCCGAGGGCGTCGGCCCGGCCGAGCAGTCCAGCGGCGGCGAGGACTTCGCCTGGTACACCGAGGAGATCCCCGGCGTGTATCTGCGCCTGGGCGTGTGGGACGGCGAGTCCGACGAGACCGACCTGCACCACCCCGGGTTCCTCCTCGACGAGGCGGCGCTGATCCACGGTGCCCGCATCCTCGACGCGTTCGCCCGGCTCGACCGGAGCGGGGACGCCCGCCCCGCCGGCTGAACCCGGGTGTGGGGCAGAACACCTCGTCGTCGGGAATAACATCGCCCCCTCCGCGGTTGGACCGCCGGTGACCCCTTCGCCCGCCGTCGCGTCCACCGGCTCCCCGGACGCCCCTCCGCCCCAGGCGCTCCTGCTCGTCCGCGTGCTCACGGCGGCGGCGTTCATCGTGATCCTCAACGAGACGATCATGGCCAACGCCGTGCCGGTGATGATGCGCGTCTTCGGCGTGACCCCCACCAGCGCGCAGTGGCTCTCCACCGCGTTCCTGCTGACGATGGCCGTGACCATCCCGGTAACGGGCTGGATCCTCAACCGGCTCGGCACCCGCACCACCCTCATGGTGGCCATGGGCCTGTTCTGCGCGGGCACGCTCACCGCGCTGCTCGCGCCCACGTTCGCGGTCCTGCTCGTGGCGCGCGTCGTGCAGGCGATGGGCACCGCGATCATGGTGCCGCTGCTCATGACCACCCTCATGACCGTGATCCCCGAGCAGTTCCGCGGCCGCGTCATGGGGTCGGTGACGCTCGCGATCTCCGTGGCGCCCGCGACCGGCCCGGTGCTCTCCGGCGTGATCCTGGAGTTCCTCTCGTGGCGCTGGCTGTTCGGGCTGGTGCTGCCCATCGCCGTGGTGGTCTCGGTGGTGGGCGTGCGCCTGCTGCCGCGTGATCCCGGCTCGGCCGCCGGCGGTATCGACGTGCTCGGCGTGGCGCTCTCGGCGATCGGCTTCGGCGGCCTCGTGTGGGGGCTGGCCGGCATCGGCGAGGGCGCCTCCGACCCGTCCGCCTCGCCGATCGTGCCGCCGTGGGTGGCCGTCGTCGTGGGCCTGGCGGGCATCGCGCTGCTCGTGGTGCGGCA
>DUTZ01000146.1 GCA_012841845.1 Actinomycetales bacterium
CAATTGTGATCTGCACCATGTGAAGTACCGCGACAGAGTGGCCCGTCACATCGAACCTAGATTACTGTGACCCACATTACAAGGACTTCCAAGTAATCGGTGCGCCCGCCCACCGGCCGCCGTCGCCTCAGGTCGACCGACCCAGTCGCAGGTCAGGGTACCCTAAGTTGCCCTCGCGGCCGCTCGGGGACAGCCCCTTGCCGCCGGTCCGACCGGTTGACGAACGCGAACATCGCCCCACCCCCCGGAAAATCCGCGCCCCGATCGGCCCCGGACAGACGGTTTCCCATAAGGGGAATTTATCTCTGAGTTTCCCGGGAATTCACCGATCCGGCACGCCGGAGCGCGCCCACCGCCGCCCGAGGCGTTCCGGCCCGGCCCCGCGAATGACCCCGTCTTCACGTGCGGCCCGCCTCGTCGTCGTCACCCTCTCCCCCACCACAAATGGGCCGTGGCCCGCACCGGGGGATCGGTGCGGGCCACGGCCGCGACAGGCGTGGTGCCAGGGCTACGCCTAGAAGCCCACTCCGTGGGGCTTCTGCGCCTGCCTCTGTTCCAGGCAGCTCCCTTAGAAGCCCATGCCACCCATCTCGTCGCCACCCGGCATGGCCGGGGCGGCCGGCTCGGGCTTGTCGGCCACGACGGCCTCGGTGGTGAGGAAGAGCGCCGCGATGGAGGCGGCGTTCTGCAGGGCCGAGCGGGTGACCTTGACCGGGTCGTTGATGCCGGCCTTGAGCAGGTCCTCGTACTCGCCGGTGGCGGCGTTGAGGCCCTCGGCGCCCGGGAGGCTGCGGACCTTCTCCGCCACGACGCCCGGCTCGAGGCCGGCGTTGAGGGCGATCTGCTTGAGCGGGGCGCTCAGCGCGAACCTGACGATCTTCGCGCCCGTGGACTCCTCGCCCTCGAGCGAGAGGTCCTCGATGGCCTTCTCCGACTTGACCAGGGCCACGCCACCGCCGGCGACGATGCCCTCCTCGACGGCCGCCTTGGCGTTGCGCACGGCGTCCTCGATGCGGTGCTTGCGCTCCTTGAGCTCGACCTCGGTGGCCGCGCCCGCCTTGATGACGGCGACGCCGCCGGCGAGCTTGGCGAGGCGCTCCTGGAGCTTCTCGCGGTCGTAGTCCGAGTCCGAGTTCTCGATCTCGGCGCGGATCTGGTTGACGCGGCCCTCGATCTGGGCGTTGTCGCCGGCACCCTCGACGATGGTGGTCTCGTCCTTGGTCACGACGACCTTGCGGGCCTTACCGAGCATGGAGAGCTCGGCGGTCTCGAGCGAGAGGCCGACCTCCTCGGAGATGACCTGGCCGCCGGTGAGGATCGCGATGTCCTGCAGCATGGCCTTGCGGCGGTCGCCGAAGCCCGGGGCCTTGACGGCGACGGACTTGAAGGTGCCGCGGATCTTGTTGACGACCAGGGTGGACAGGGCCTCGCCCTCGACGTCCTCGGCCACGATGAGCAGGCTCTTGCCCTCGCCGATGACCTTCTCGAGCAGCGGGAGGAGGTCCTTGACCGTGGAGATCTTGCCCGAGACGAGGAGGATGTACGGATCCTCCATGACCGCCTCCTGGCGCTCCGGGTCGGTCATGAAGTACTGCGAGATGTAGCCCTTGTCGAAGCGCATGCCCTCGGTGAGCTCGAGGTCCAGGCCGAAGGTCTGCGACTCCTCGACCGTGATCACGCCCTCCTTGCCGACCTTGTCCATGGCCTGGGCGATGAGCTCGCCGATGGCCGGGTCGGCGGCGGAGATGCCGGCGGTCGCGGCGATCTGCTCCTTGGTCTCGATCTCCTTGGCGGAGTCGAGCAGGTTCTTGGTGACGGCCTCGACGGCCTTCTCGATGCCGCGCTTGATGCCCATCGGGTTGGCGCCGGCGGCCACGTTGCGCAGGCCCTCACGGACGAGCGCCTGGGCCAGGACGGTCGCGGTGGTGGTGCCGTCGCCCGCGACGTCGTCGGTCTTCTTGGCGACCTCCTTGACGAGCTCCGCGCCGATCTTCTCGTACGGGTCCTCGAGCTCGATCTCCTTGGCGATGGAGACACCGTCGTTGGTGATCGTGGGGGCGCCCCACTTCTTCTCCAGCACGACGTTGCGACCCTTGGGGCCGAGGGTGACCTTGACGGCGTCGGCGAGCTGGTTGAGACCGCTCTCCAGGCCGCGCCGGGCCTCTTCGTCGAACGCGATCATCTTTGCCATGGGGTGAATCATCCTCCGGGTATGGGGTGACACGCGTGTGGTCGGCGCCGGTGCCCGCGACGGACGACGAGGGACCGTGTCGGATCCCCGCCTCACCGAGCGACCTTCAGTTCGGGTAGTGCTGGCACTCAGGGTAACCGAGTGCCAATCGCTTTTCTAGCACTCGCCCCTGCCGAGTGCAAAGGAGTGACGACGACGAGGCCGCCGCCCCGGAGCCGCGGTTCACCTACCATCGAAGGCCCACCATGCCCGACTCGACGGAAGGCACCCCATGACCACCGATCCCACGCCCGCGCAGCTCGAGAGCTCGATCGAGATCGACGCCCCGCCGGCCCGCGTCTGGGAGATCGTGTCCGAGGTCCGCAACGCGCCCCAGTGGAGCAGCCAGGCCGTCAAGGTGCTGGCCCTGGGCGGCCGCACCAAGCCGGGCACCCTCGCGCTCAACCTCAACAAGCAGGGCAAGCTGATCTGGCCCACGACCAGCAAGGTCGTCGAGGTGGAGCCCGGCCGCCGGATCGCCAACAAGGTCCTCGAGAACGGCACCGTCTGGGCCTTTGAGCTCGAGCCGACGGGGACCGGCGGCACCCGCCTGATCGAACGCCGCGAGACCCCCACCGGCACCAGCGCGCTGTCCGACTTCCTCGTCGACAAGTTCTTCGGCGGCCAGGAAACGTTCACCGAGGTCCTCGACCAGGGCGTCTCCACCTCGCTGCAGCGCATCAAGGCCCTCGCCGAACGAGGCGTCTGAGACGTGCCGCGGGGCTTCTCGCGGGCGGCGGTCGCCGGGGCAGCGGTGGCGCTGACCTGCACCCTCGCCGCCTGCGACCTCGGCGCCGACGACCCCGACGACGCCCCCGCCCGCGAGGAGCCCGGGCCCACTCTCGCCGAGGGCCCGCCCCCGGCCGACTGGCAGGACGTCCCCAGCGCGACCGGACTCGTCTATTCCGTCCCGCCCGACTGGGAAGTGGGCGACCCGTGGGGCGAGCCCGGCCCGGACGCGAGTAGCGACTGGGGCTCCGGGTTCGTCACCACCGCCAACGCGATCGCCGAGCGCGGCTACTGCCCCACCGCGGACCTGTCGTTCCGTCTGCTGTCCGGCATCACCGGGACACTGCCCGGCGACGCCCGCGACCAGGCCGTGTCCGCCTCCCGCGCGATGGCCGACTCCATCGACCGCCGCTTCACCGAACGCGGCGCCGACACCGCCGTGCCCGACCCCACGAAGATCGGCGTCTCCGGGGTGCCGGCCTGGCACGTGTCGGTCCGCGGCCAGGTCCGGCCGCCCCGCAACGAGTGCACGCCGCCGGTCATCCGCGTGGACACCATCGCCGTGTCCACCCGCACCCCGGCCGGCGATCCCGCGTCGGTGGTGTTCGTGCTCATGACCGACGAGGACGAGCCCGGCGTCCTGGACACCTCGACAGTCGATGCCGTGGTGGCGTCGCTGCGCTACGAGAACACGGTCTGAGCGGTACCCGGCGCACTCGGCCGGCCCGCTCGATCAGGCGGCGGCCGAGGCGTCGCCCCACTCGAACATCTCGTCCCAGCTGGGGTCGCAGCGCGCCCAGCGCCAGCCGAGTTCGGCGGCCACGGCGCCGTCGGCGCCACCCGGCTCGAGCTCCAGCCGGCGCTCGGGCGCGCCGGGGCCGTCGGCCACCGTGAGGAC
>DUTZ01000147.1 GCA_012841845.1 Actinomycetales bacterium
CCCCGCTCGGCGTGATCGAGCGAACCGATGCGCTCGACTTCTCGGACGTGTGCTGGGACGAGTCGGTGGTGATCGCCCTGGTCCGCGAGATCGCGGCGCTCGCGCGCATCCCCTGCGCCGAGGTCCGCGTCGTGCCCACCCCCACCGCCATGGGCGAGGTCGCGGACTCCCCGGGGTGGCTCCGCTCCTCCGCGGACCCGGGCCCGGAGGTCTCCGCGTGGCACCCCCGCTTCGGCCGCCTCGCCCGGGCCCGGAACGTCGCGCGATGGGAGGACGACCTCGAGCGCGCGGCGCCCCTCGGCGTCCTCGAGTCCCCGCGCCATCGGTACGGACGGGGGCTGTGGGTCCGCGCCGACGCGGACGCCCTGCTGGGTGCGGAGTCGCCCGAGAGGGAGACGGACCGCTTCTCCGTGTGCACCCTCGTGATCGGCTACGTGGGGATGATGTGCGAGTTCGGCGCGCCGATCGTCTCGGCGGGCTGGTCGCCCTCCGCTCAGACCGGTGAGGAGTTCGGGGTCGAACTCCGCCTCGGCGAGCTGCTCACGGACGCCTTCTGCGCAGGGCTCGGCTACCTCGCCCCGGCCGGACGCGACATCCTGGTCTGCCGCCGGCCCGCGATCCGCTTCCTGGACCAACCGGACGAGTTCGGGGCGGCCCCGCTGTACCACCACGACTCGGGTCCGGCGATCGAGTTCGCGGACGGGACGGGACCGTTCTTCCTGGGCGGCGTGGACCTGCCCGAATGGTTTCACTCGGCCGTCGTGGACGGCGCGCTCACCATGCGCTACGTCCGGCGGATGCCGCTGCGCCGTCACCGCATCGCCGCGTACTCGGGCATGCCCCCGGCGGCCCGGCTCGACGGTCTCCGGGCGGACCCGGTCGACGTGGGGTCCACGGGGACGCGCCTCTACCTGATCCACGACCACCCCGACCTCGACGGCCCGACCTGGTACATGGTCATGACCGACCCGTCGACGGGCCGTGAGTACGGCGAGTTCGTGCCGCCGGAGGTGGGCGAGCGCCGCTCCGCCGACGGCGCGCAGGCCGCGGCCTGGGGCGTCGCGGTGGAGGACTACCGGCGGATGAGACTCGAGGGCTGAACGGCGCGGCGGCCGGCTCAGCGGTCCTCGAGGGCCGTCTCCCGGGGGCTCGGGTCGGTGGTGGCGGCCTTGTTCTGGAACGCCCGCTCCAGGGCCAGGACCACGACGACGATGACGACGCCGCCCACCACGGCGGCGAGCACGACCGGCCAGTCCGAACCGGGCGCCAGGATGTCGGCCTCCTCGGTCTGCCACGGCCACAGGGCGCGCAGCGAGCCCAGCATGAGGCCGGCCATCGCCACCAGGGTGGGCTTGCGGAAGTCCTCGAGCAGGCGGTCGAGGACCTTGACGAACAGCGAGATGCCCACGAGCGCGCCGGCCGCGAACACGCCCAGGTACGCCAGGTTCCGCTCGTCCACGGCCCCCATCGTGGGCGCGTACAGGCCCATCGCCAGCAGCAGGTACGAGCCCGAGACACCCGGCAGCACCAGCGCGCAGATCGCGACGGCGGCGGCGACGAAGACCAGCAGGTAGGACGGGTCGTCGATGGTGCCGCTCGGCAGGCCGGACAGGCCGAAGGCGAACGCGACGCCGCCGAGGAAGAACAGCACGAGCACCCAGTTCCGGCCGCCCGGGGTGGCCCGCGCCATGCCCAACGGCACGGCGATGCTCGCGGCCACCATGCCGAGGAACAGGCCGCGCGAGATCTCCGGCTGGCCCTCGACGAAGCCCTTCATGACGCCGGCCATGGTGAAGACCATGGCGAACATGCCCACCGCCATGGGCAGGAGCAGCCACCAGTCCACGTGCCGGAACGCAGCGGCGGTCCGCTTCTTGCGGTCCGGCCCGAGCGCGGCGGACCGGATGCCGTCCACGATGTGCGCGCCGGTGTCGAGCAGGCGCGGGTACACGCCGGTCACCAGCGCCACCGTGCCGCCGGACACGCCGGGCACGAGCTCGGCCATGCCGATGAGCGCGCCGCGGACCGCGTTGCCCACCATGCCGAGGGGCCCCGGCCGCTCGGGGACGGGCGACCGGGGGTCGAGATCGGCGTCGTCGACGGGGTCGTGGTGCGCGGACTGCGGGCTGACGTGCTCGGCGGACATGGCCTCTACTTTCCCTCACACCCGGGCGTGGCGCGAAATGCCACACCCGGGCGTGACCGCAGAGGGAGCAGAGTCTCAGGAACCGGACGAGCCGCCGAACAGGGTCCCGAAGAACTGCCGGAGCCCCGCGAGGGAGCCGCCGCCGTCACCGGGCGTCGGGTCCTCGGGATCGCTCGGGTCCTCCGGGTCGCCGGGCTCGCCACCGGAGCGCGTGAGGTCGATCCCCACGAGCACGGGATCGTGGTCCGAGGCCCGGTAGGCGTCGGGGGCGTAGATCGCGGCCTGGGCGTCCTTCTTGAACTCCGTCGTGTAGTCGAGCAGGTCGGGCTCGTCGGCGTTGGCGTGCCACTCGGTGGCGCCCACGACGTGCCCGGCCAGGCCCTCGCTGGCCAGCGCGTGGTCGAGGTAGCCGAGCTGGCCGTCGAACACGTACGAGTAGGCGTCGGCCCCGCCGAAGCGCTCGAGCAGATCCACGTAGCCGCCCTCCCGCAGGGCCTCGATCGGATCCTCCTTCGCGTACGCGTTGAGGTCGCCGATCACCAGCGAGCGGCCGGGGGCGGAGAGCTCCGGGTGGTCGTCGAGCCAGTCGGCGAGGGCGCGGGCGGCGTTGGTGCGCACGCCGTTGCAGTTGCCCTGGCCGTCCGGGTCCTCCGGGTCGCCGAGGTCGGTGCAGGCCGAGCCCTTGGACTTGAGGTGGTTGACCACCACGGTGACGTCCTGCCCGGAGTCGGCGTCGGTGAACACCTGGGCCAGCGCGGGTCGGTTCTTGGAAGTGACGAACCGCGTGTCCACCGACTCGTCGAGCACCGCGTGCGCGCCCTTGGGCGTGACCTCGGCGGGCTTGTAGACCAGCGCCGTGGTGATGGCGTCGGTGCCCACCGGGCCGGTCTCGACCGCGGCGTAGGTGCCGGCGCCGACCCGCTCGTTGAGCGCGTCCACCAGGGTGGCGAGCGCCTCGGGGCGGTTCTCGATCTCCATGAGGCCCACCACGTCGGCGTCGAGGCCGGCGAGCATCGCGACGATCTTGTCCTGCTGGCGCCGCAGCTCCTCGGCGGTCGCCGCGCCGCGGGCGTTGCGGTCCTCGGAGCGCAGGGTGGTGAAGTAGTTGAGGACGTTGGCCGAGGCCACGGTGAGCGGGGCGTCGATGACCGGCGCCTCCGGCCGCGGGTTGGCGGCGGTGTGGGTGGCGCCCTGGGTGGGCTGGATCGCCCACTCGTCGAACCGGTAGTCGAGCACGCCGGTCACGCCGTCGAGCGTGTCGCCCATGCGGAACCGGTGGTCGATGGTGAACTCCTCGCCGTCGGGGTGGATCGCCGGGTCGGGGTTCTGCACGCCGCGGGCGTCGTCGATCGTGATCCGGTCGGCCGCGTTGGCCTCGGCGACCTCCCGCGCCTCCGCCGAGCCGGGCTCGTGCAGGTGCGTGGGCTGGTACTGCCGCTCGGTGGAGACGACGATCTGCCCGTAGCGGTCGTAGTCGTACACCTCGATGATCGACACCTGCTGCGGCAGCGTCACGCGCATGCTCTCGTAGGCCTCGAGCGCGTCGCGGTCCGGGATCGGCAGCGTGATCTCGGCCGGCGCGGGCAGCTCCTGGCCGGTCGCGCACGCGACCGTCTCGGCCGGGGTGATCTGCGTGAGCCCGTAGTACTCGGTGACCTGCCCGGTCACGCGGACGCGGTCGCCCACCGACACCTCCGGGTCCTGGGAGTAGACGAAGATCCCGTCGGAGGTGGCGTCGTCGCCGTCACCGCCGTCCTGCAGCGAGTAGCCGCGGAACCCCCCGTCCTGGGTGTCGGCCACCACGACGCCCTCGACGGTGGCCGTCCGCCCCGCCATCGGCGAGGCGGCGCCCGACCCCTGCACGGCCCCGATGGCGGTGGCGGGCTCGCCGCACGCCCCGGCGGGCGGGGTCCCGGGATCCGTAGGGTCGGTGGGTTCGGTGGGCTCGGTGGGCTCGGTGGGCTCGGTCGGGTCCCCGGTCTCGTACCGGCCCAGGTCGTCAAAGGTGTCGATCGGGAAGGCGATCCACTGCGCCGCCGGGTCGAACGCGTCGGAGGGGTCGGTGTCCGGCGCGGAGCCGGGGATGCGGCGCAGGGTGCGGTCCACGGTGGTGACGTCGCCGGAGGTCCACGCGGTGCCCGGGTCGACGCCCACCTGGCCGAAGGAGTCGACGACCTCGTCGCCGCGGAACAGCACGATCGCGTCGTCGCCGTTCCACAGGCCCGCGCCCGTGCCCTGGTCCACCGGGAAGGCGGCCCGGCTCGAGCCGTAGACGAACGACGCGCCCGGCGCGAGCTCCCCGGCGAGGGCGTCCCGGGACGACGAGGACGTGCTCCCGTTGGAGAACACAGCCACCGTGTACGCCGCGAGGTCCACCGGCTCGGCGCCGAGGTTGGTGATCTCGATCGCCTTGTTGTGCGAGCTGCCCTCGACGTACTCGGTGATGAGCAGCGACGACGCGGGCTGCGCGGTGGCGGCCGGGGCGAGCATCGGGGCGGAGGTGGTCAGCAGGAGCGCCGCGGCGGCCGCGACGAGCGCGCGGCGGCGGGGGCTGCGGGGTGGGGTGGTGGTCATGGGGTCCGTTCGGTCGGAGGAGCCGGGCACACGGTCGGCGCGAGAGACGTTCCGGGAGAAGGCTTCCGGCCCCCAACCGCGGTGCCCGCCCCCCGCACCGCGGCCACGGTAGGGACCGCGGGGGACGGGCCCGTCACGGCCCGGATGACACCAGGTGACGGCCGGGTGAACCGACGACGAGGAGGCGGACGCGGGCTCCGCTGATTACCATCGCGGGAGTCAGACGCACACGGGGACGGGGGAGGTGACGGACGTGCCGATGCACTACCCGCCCCTGTCCGACGGGACCTACCGCGTCGGCGACCC
>DUTZ01000148.1 GCA_012841845.1 Actinomycetales bacterium
CCGAGTGGCAGCGGGCGGCCCGCGCGGGCCTCGCCGCCGGTCCCGAGGGCGTCGAGCGTGCCCGGCAGGTCCAGCGCGCCGTCGAACATCATGTGGTCGCCGCGGATCGACTCGTCGAAGGCGTCGACGAACTTCTGCAGGGCGTCCAGCGTCGGGGCCACCTCGTCGCCGAAGCCCTCCATGTCCCCGAGCAGCACCGTGAGCGTGCGCAGCGAGGGCGTGATGCGGCCGTCGGTGGCCGAGGTGAACTGCTCCGTCTGGACCGCGAGCGCGGTGGTGGTGTCCAGGAGCGCGCTCAGCTCGTCCCGGCTGCGGGCGGCCTCGGAGACGAGGTCGGCCGAGACCTGCATGCCCCGGTCGAGCAGGTTCCGACGCGCGGCCAGGGAGGCGTTGACGCGGTCGAGCGCGAGGACCGTGCGGTCGATGTCCCCGCGGTGCAGCTCGTACAGCTCGAGGGCGCGGTCGCCGCGCTCGCGGATCCGGGCGATCTCGTCGCCACGGCCGTCCAGCGCCACGGACAGCTCGGACATCACGGTGCCGAGCTGGTCGATCCCGCTGCCGTTGAGCAGCAGGCCGAGCGAGGCCAGGCTCGACTCGAGGTCGGGCCCCACGCCCGTGCGCTCGCGGGGCACGATCCGGGTGTCGGAGAGCAGACGGTCGCCGGCGGGTTCGCGCGGCGGGGTCAGCGCCACGAACGGGCTGCCGAGCGCGGTGGGCAGGCGGATCTCGCCGAACACGCCGGCCGGCACGCCGGAGCCGCCCTCGAGGCGCACGCCGATCACCGCGTCGGTGCCGTCGGTGTCCACGGTGCGGACCCGCCCCACGAGGCGCTCGCCGTAGCGGACCTCGGCGCCGGGGGCGAGCCGGTCGGCCCGCTCGAAACGCATCTCGACATCAGTCGAGCCCTCGCCGGTGTCCATGCCCAGCGGCACTGCCTGGAGCGCGAGCCGGGGGGTGTTCATGGCCACGAACGCCGCGAGTGCGAGCAGCACCACCCCCAGCAGCGCGAGGGTACCGCGGACGACGTGCGGCCCGGTCCTGGTCTCCCGCATGCTCACCCACCCCCCGTGATGCGCTCGAAGGCGCCGACGAGCCCGATCGGGTCGCTCTGCTCCACCGGGAACATGAGCGGGTTGGTGAGCCCGGCCCCGGTGCACAGCGGGAGCGGCTCCCGCGCGCACAGCTCGCGGCCGCGCGCGAAGTGCGTGATGTTGGAGGAGACGTTGAGGCGGATCCGGGCCCGGCCGTCGGGGCCGATCCCCTCGGCGAGGTTGTCCATCATCACCGGGTACAGGTCGAGGAACTCGGCGAAGTCGGTGCGGTGGGCGGCGTAGAGCTCGGTGACGTCGCGGGTGGCGTCGGTGGCCGCGGTGATGTCCTCGCCCCGCTCGGCGACGATCGCGTCGAGCTCGTCGAGGATCACCCGCAGGTCGTCCACGGGCGCGGCCACGTCGATGTCGTCCTCCCGGATCTGTCGGCCCAGGTCGTCGAGCCCCAGGACGAGCTCGCGCAGGGTCTCGTCGCGCCCGCCGGCGGCGTCCATGAGCTCCGCCAGCTCGCCGACGATCGCGTCGAGGTCCTGCGCGCGGTCCCCGCCCACGGCCGAGACGGTGCCGAGGTTCCGGATGGCACGGCTCAACGAGTCGCCGCGGCCGTCCAGTGCCGCGGCCCCCCGGTCGAGGCCCTGCGCGACCTCGTCGGCCCCGGGCGCGAACGCCGCGCTCAGCGTGTCGAGGCTGGAGACGAACTCGTCGAAGTCGAGCGGGGCGCGGGTGCGCTCGACGGGGATGACGCCGCCGTCCGGGAACGTGGGCCCGCCCTGGTGGGCGGGGGTGAGTTCGACGAAGCGGTCGGCGATGACGGCCGGGTTCATCACGACCGCGCCGACGTCCTCGGGCAGCTGCGTGCCGGGGTCGAGCGAGAGGTGGACGCGGGCGACCGGCCCGATCGGCTCGACCTTCTCGACGATCCCCACCTCGACGCCCACGATGCGGACCTGCGAGCCCGCGTAGACGCCGTCGGCGGAGGTGAAGTCGGCGATCACCCGGACCCGGTCGTCGCCGCCGCGGGCGCCGACCAGGATCCAGGCGAGCGCGACCAGCGCGGCCACGGCCAGGGCGAGGACCGCGAGGACCCGGGTTCTGCTCAGTTGCATCCGTCCATCACCCCCAGGGCGCACAATGCGGAGTCGGGGATCGGGCCGGTCGGGGTGGCGACGTCGGTCCAGGGCCCGTTGCCGGTCGCGTCGGTGACCGCGCGCAGGCCGGGCGGCATGCGGGTGAGCACCTCGTCCATCACCTCGATGTTGCGCTGGTAGGTCTCGCTGATCGAGCGCATGTTGACCAGCAGCCGGTCCACGTCCTCGGCCTCCTCGTCGAGCAGGGAGCGCACCTGCGCGGCCAGCTCCTGCAGGGCGGTGACGAGCGAGCTCAGCGCCTCGCGCCGCTGGGTGAGCACGGTGACCACGATGTGCGACTGGTCGGTGAGCGCGCGGATGCTCGCCTCCTGCGAGACGAGCACGCCGGTGAGCTCGCGGGTCGTGGTGAGCACGCCGTTCATCCGCTGCTCGTCACGGGCCAGCACGCCGAGCGCGGCGGAGACGTCGTCGAGCGCCCGCCCGGTGCCCTCGGCGTCCTGCGGCAGGACGGAGTCCAGGGTGTCGATCATCGCGCTCATGGCCTCGGTGTCGATGCCGGCGGCGAGGTCGGTGACGGCGCCGCCGATGTCGTCGATCATGTACGGCGACGTGGTCCGCGCCAGGCCGATGCGGCGCTCCGGGCCCAGGTCCCCGCCGCCCGCCGGGACCACCTCGAGGAAACGGTTGCCGAGGATCGACTTGAGGCCGATCGTCGCCGTGCTCGCCTCACCCAGGTCCTGGCCGCGGTCGAGCCGGAAGCCCACGACGGCGACCCCGCCCTCGAGCTCCAGCGAGTCCACCCGCCCGCTGGGCACCCCGGCCACGAGCACGGGGTCCCCGGCCCGCAGGCCGCCGGCGTTGGCGAACTCCGCCGAGTAGGCGTGGGTGCGCAGCGTGTACCACAGGCCCGGCAGGGTGAGGCTGGCGGCGAAGAGGGCGGTGACGAGCAGGATCGACACCGCGCCGACGAGCACGGTGTTGCCGCGCCGGGCGTGCCGCGGGTCGCGGACCAGGTCGAGCAGACTCTCGCGGAGCACGGTGAACGGTCTCATCGGCAGGTCCCCGAGTTGCGGTAGCCGAACAGGCTGGTCTCCCAGTCGTCCCACTTGATCGTGAAGTTACACATGTAGAGAGCGAGGAACCCGCCCTTCTGGGCGTGGGCGTTGACCTCGCGCGCGAACACCGGCGCCTTGGCCAGGGCCGCGTCGAAGGCCGGCGTGTGGGGGATCCAGCCGTCGGTCGTGTGGCGCGCCGAGTCGATGCTCGCGCGCAGGTCGGGATCGGTCTCGCGGAGCATGGCCGACAGGGCGGCGGTGGTGCGGTCGCCGCGCTCGATGAGCAGCGCGAGGTCGCGCCCGCCGTCGTCGGCCAGCGCGCCGGAGACCATGTCGAGCCCCTGCACCAGCCGCTGCAGGTCCGGGCCCCGGTCCACGAGCGTGTCGTTGAGGGCGATGATGTTGTCCGCCAACCGCGCGTAGACGTCCTCGCGGTTCACCACGTCCCGGCTGAGCAGCGCCAGGCGCGCCAGCAGGGTGTCCATCGCGCCGGGCTCGCCCTGGAACGCCGCGACGACCGTGCGCGAGAGCGTGTTGACCTCGTCCGGGCGCACCGCCTCGAACAGGGGCTTGAAGCCGTTGACCAGCGCCGTGAGGTCGACCGGCTCGGTGGTTGCCGCCAGCGGGATGCGGGCGCCCTCGGTCATCGTGGCGGCGCCCTTGACCGCGGGCCGGCCGTCCGTGGCGGGGTCCAGCGAGAGGTAGCGGATGCCCAGCATGTCGCCGTAGCGCACCGACGCGCGGGCGCCATCGGTGACGGGGCTGGCGCGCTCGACCTCGAAGTCGACGACGGCGATGACGTCCCCGGTCGGCCCGACCTCGCGGCTCACGTCGAGCACGCGGCCCACGCGGACGCCGGCGACCGTGACCTCCGAGCCCGGCCCGAGCCCGCCCACGTCGGTGAACTCGGCGCTGTACTCCCGCGCGCCCCAGCCGATCGGCGGCCGGAGGGTGTTGACGACGAGCACCGTGCACAGCACGCCGACGAGGCAGTAGGCGAACAACTGGAGGGCCGGCCCGAGGCCGCGACGTCCGGTCATCGGATCTCCACCTCCGTCCCGCGCACGAGCGGGCCGAGCATGGTCCACGCGGCCGCGTCGGGCCCGACGGCCGGGTCCTCCGGCGGCGGGACCGGCGAGCCGGGCTCGGACGCGGCGGCCGCCTGCAGCTCGCGGATGACGTCCCGCTCGGTGGCGGCGTTGACCGTGAGGCCCGGGCCGCGGTCGGCCGCCGGGGCGCCGCCGCAGGTCGACCCGGCGAGGTCCGGGTAGCGCGGGCAGTCCTCGGGGCCGTACGGCATCGGGTCGGCGAAGGACGGGACGGCGGTGATGTTGAAGCGCCCCGTGGAGAACGCGGCGTACCCGGCCTCGCCCATGGGGCCCATGGCGTAGAGGGTGCGGATCACGCCGTGCGGGTTGCGCGCGGTGCGGTCGAAGACCACCCCGGTGTCGTGGACCAGGGTGATCGCGCCCGGCACCGTGCGGTCGGCCATGACGACCCCGGAGCGCGTCGCCGCCAGCCCGGCGTCGAGGAGTGGACCGAGCGATCCCGGCCGGTCCAGCACGATCTGCGACAGCCGCGTGGCCTCCTCCAGGATCGCGAGGATCTCCGGGCTCGCGGCCGCGAGGTCCTCGGCGAGGTAGGCGATGTCGCCCGAGGCGGCGGCCGAGGCCTCCAGAGCGGGGTGCAGCTGCTCCCCCGCGCGGTCGGCGTCGTCGATCACCCGGCCGAGCAGCTCCCCGCGACCGTCGAGGGCGCGGGCCAGCGCGGTGAGCGTGACCTGCATGCGGTCGGGCTCGATGGAGACGAGCAGGTCACTCGCGCGGGTGAACACGTCGTAGAGGAGCACCGCCTCGTCGGAGCGGTCGGGGGCCAGGCGGTCGCCGTCGGCGACGGTCGCCGCACCGGGGCTCTCGGGGCTCACGAGGTCCAGGTGGACGTCGCCGAACAGGGTGCGCGGCACGGCCCGCACGACGGACCCCGCCGGCACGCGGTCCGCGTGACCGTCGGTGATGAGCATCTCGACCTCGGTGCCCGGCTCGCCGTCGTCGCCCGGCACCCCGCCCTCCGACGCGCGCACGTCGCCGATCTTGACCCCGAGGTGGTAGACGGGGGTGTTGACGGGGACCCGGCCGGCCGCCGACGGCAGGGTGGCCGAGACGGTGGCCCCGGTGTCGAGCAGGCCGGCGCCCCGCGCCACGAGGAACACGGCGACGACGACGGCGACCACACTCGCGACGAGCCCGCGGACGACGAGGGTCCGCTCGGGCGTCGGGGCCGCGACGCGCCGGCTCACGTGATCCCCAGCGCCGGGACCTCGGGGACGAGCCCCCACAGGGCGAAGGTCAGGACGATGTCGATGAACCCGATCGCGAGGATCGACGTGCGCAGCGCCCGCCCGGCCGCGCGGCCCACGCCCTCCGGCCCGCCGGTGGCGTGGTAGCCGTAGCTGCAGTGCACGAGCACGATCACCGCCGCGAACACCACCGCCTTGACGAGCGAGTAGAGCACGTCCTCGGGGCCGAGGGTGATGTGGAAGAAGTGGTCGTAGGTGCCCGCCGAACCGCCGTTGACGTAGACCACCACCGCCCGGGTGGCGATGTACGTGGACACCAGGCCGATCGCGTACAGCGGGACGATGCAGATCATCGTGGCGACGAGCCGGGTCCCGGCCAGGTACGGGACGGTGGGGATGGACATCGAGTCGAGCGCGTCGATCTCGTCGGAGATCCGCATGGAGCCCAGCCGCGCCGTGAACCCGGTGCCGACCTTGGCGGCCAGGGCGATGGAGGCCACGACGGGCGCGAGCTCGCGCGTGTTGGCCATCGCGGAGAGCATCCCGGACAGGGTGGTCATGCCGATGAGGTCGAGGCCGCGGTAGGTCTCGACGCCCACCATGATCGCCGCGACGGCCGACATGGCCAGCACGATGCCGACCGTGCCGCCGCCGGCGATCATCGAGGTGGAGCCGAAGCCGACGTCGACGACCTCCTTGACCACCTGCTTGCGGTAGCGCACGACCGCGGTGGGCAACGAGACGAGCACGCGGCCGGCAAAGGTGACGTGCCGGCCGACCTCGGCGAAGCCCGAGGAGGCGCGGGAGACCCGCCCCGCGGTGCGCGTCGCGCGGAGCCGCTGGGCGGCGGTCGTCTCGGCGACCCGGAAGCCCCCCACGTCAGTACTTCCCCACCGACGGCACCACCAGGCCGTACACCGCCGACATCACGGTGTTGACCACGAAGACGGTGACGAACGCCAGGACGACGGTCTCGTTGACGGCGTCCGCGACGCCGCTCGAGCCGCCGCTGGCGTGCAGGCCCTTGAAGGTGGCGATGAGCGCGGAGACCACGGCGAAGGCGATCGACTTGATCATGGCCATCCACAGGTCGGACGGCCGGCCGTAGGCGCTGAGGGTGGCGAGGAACGCGCCGGCGGACTCGCCCTGCCCGTACACCTGGTAGACGAGGCAGGCCACCACGCCCATCGCCGTGACGAGCGCGCACATCACCACCGAGACGAGCACGGTGGCCAGCACGCGCGGCACCACGAGCCGCTCGACCACGTCGAGCCCCATGACCTCCATGGCCTCGACCTCCTCCCGGATGGTCCGGGAGCCGAGGTCGGCGCAGATGGCGGAGCCCCCGACGCCGGCGAGCATGAGCGCGCACACCAGCGCCGAGGCCTGCCCCACCACCACGAAGGCCACCACCGCGCCCGCGTACCCGGCCGCGCCCAGCCGGCCGGCGAGCTCGCCCACCGAGACGGCCACGAGCACGCCGACCGGCAGCATGAGCAGCAGCGCCGGTACCGAGCTCACGCGCGCGATGAACAGCGCCTGGTCCCGGGTCTCGGTGAGCGAGAGCCGCCCCCTCAGCACGGTGCGCACGCAGCTGAAGAGCGTGAACACCGAGAAGCCGACGAGCGAGCCGACCTGACCGGACAGGTCGACGACGGGGCTCTTCGCCTTGGGGAGGTGGAAGACCATGGGCCTGCTCGGTCCGGATCAGACGCCGACGGAGCCGTGCTCGGAGCGCAGCGTGCCCTTGACGACCTTGCCGCTGGCGTTGCGCGGCAGCTCGTCCACGTGGACGAGGTCCTTGGGCAGCTTGAAGCCGGCGAGCCGCTCGCGCAGCCACTCGGTGAGCTCGTCGAGCGTGAGGTCGGGCCCGTCGGACTCGTTCTGCGCGACCACGGCGACGGGGACCTCACCCCACTTGTCGTCCTTGCGGCCGATCACGGCGACCTCGCGGACCCGCGGGTGGCCGGCGATGGTGTTCTCCACCTCGGCGCAGTAGATGTTCTCGCCGCCGGAGATGATCATGTCCTTCTTGCGGTCCACCACGTAGACGAAGCCCTCCTCGTCCACGCGGACCAGGTCACCGGAGTGGAACCAGCCGCCCTCGAAGGCCTCGGCGGTCTCCTCGGGCTTGTTCCAGTAGCCCTTCATCATGGTGGGGCCGCGGTAGACGATCTCGCCGACCTCGCCCTGCGGGACGGGCTCGCCGAACGGGTCCACGACGCGGGCCTGGACGGTGGGGATGACCTTGCCCACGGAGCCGAGCTTGCGGATCGCGTCGTCGCCGTCGAGGGCGCACGTGATGGGGCTCATCTCGGTCTGGCCGAAGACGGCGGCGTTGAGCGCGTCCGGGAACGTCTCGGCCATGGCGCGCAGGATGGTGTCCGTGGACGGGGCGGCGCCCCAGGAGATGTTGCGGAGCCTGAGGTTCCGCGGGTTGGCCTGCTGCTCGGCGCACACGGCCTGCCACTGGACGGGCACGAGGAAGATGCTCGTGATCTCCTCGGCCTCGAGCGTGTCGAGCAGGCCCACCGGGTCGAAGGCCTGGAGCGGGTGGATCACGGTGACGCCGCCGAGCTGGAGGCTCGGGGCGATCGAGCCGAGCGCGGCGATGTGGAACATCGGGGCGGCACACAGGGCGCGGCCCTCCTCGTCGAACAGGCGGAACACCCGGATGCAGGTGAGCGACTGGGCCGTGAGGTTCTCGTACGAGAGCATGGCGCCCTTGGGGCGACCCGTGGTGCCGGAGGTGTACATGATGAGCGCGGTGGCGTCCTCGGGGACGTCGACCCGCGCGTGCGGCTCGCCGGCCTCGGCGAGCGCGTCGGCGTAGGTGGTCTGGTCGGGCGTGCCCGACTCGCCGCCGATGACGATGTGGTCGCCCGGCTCCTCGCCCTGGGCGCGGATGGCACCGACCAGCGGGGCGAGCATGGCGTCGGTGACGACGACCTTGGGCGTGCAGTCGCTCACGAGATAGGCCAGCTCCGGCGGGGTGAGCCGGAAGTTGACCGGCACCGCGATCGCGCCGAGCAGGTTGATGCCGAGAACCGCCTCGATGAACTCGGGGGTGTTGAGCGTGATGAGCATGACCCGGTCGCCCTCGCCCACGCCGCGGCGCGCGAGCGCGTCGGCGAACTTCCCGCTGCGCTCGTGCAGCTGCGACCAGGTGGTGGCCTGGCCGAGGTAACGCAACGCCTCGCCGTCGGGGTTCATCTCGGCGTGGGTCGCCACCCACGTGTTCCAGTTGTTGCGCCGTGCGGCGTGGAGGTCCGCGATGGGGTCCGGGGTGGC
The DNA here is from genome assembly GCA_012841845.1 of Actinomycetales bacterium. Lineage (GTDB taxonomy): Bacteria > Actinomycetota > Actinomycetes > Mycobacteriales > Mycobacteriaceae > Dietzia. Next base: position 8,780 of record DUTZ01000148.1, read on the forward strand.
GGTGGTCATGGCTACGGCCTTTCGTGAGGTGGGTGCCGGCGGGCGGGACGGTGGGGTGGGGAGACTCTCGGGTCAGGCGAAGTCGGGACGGCGTTTCTCGAGGATCGAGGCCACGCCCTCGGCGAAGTCGGGCGAGACGAGCAGTTCGCACTGCCCCTCGTGCTCACGGCCGAGCGTCGCCTCGAGCTCGGTGAGCGCGGCCAGGGTGACGGCCCGCTTGGTCAGTTCCAGCGCGCGGCGCG
>DUTZ01000149.1 GCA_012841845.1 Actinomycetales bacterium
CGGTCGCCGACGCCGCCCCGCCCGCGGAGGCGCCGAGCCACGGTGGAACCGAGGTGGACCTCGACGGCGACGGCTTCGGCGACGCGATCGCGTACGACACGAACGGCGACGGCGAGTTCGACGCGCTCGAGATCGACTCCGACGGTGACGGGATCACGGACATGCGGCTGTCCGACACCAACGGCGACGGCAAGGTCGATCGCCAGGAGGTCGACACCGACGGCGACGGCTACGGGGACCGGCTCCTCGTGGACGAGAACTTCGACGGCACCCCGGACGTCGAGTACCGCGACACGGACGGTGACGGGTACTACGACACCGAGGACCGCGACTCCGTCGGCGACGGCTCGGGCGTGGACGAGATCACGCTCGACATCTGATCCGCTCATCGCGACCACGCCGTCGTCCCCTCCGGCCCGGTACCCCGGGCGTGGGGACGGCGGCGTTCGCTGTCGGCGTACACGGATCGGCAATGTCCACGCCACCTGCCGCGTTGAACCCTGGTGACGGTCCGTGGTGGACTCCGGCGGTGCCGGGCGTCCGAGCGGGCCACTACAGTGGGGAAAACCCGAGGAATGTGAGGTAGCACGATGTTCGAACGGTTTACCGACCGCGCGCGTCGCGTCGTCGTCCTGGCCCAGGAAGAGGCCCGGATGCTCAACCACAATTACATCGGCACCGAGCACATCCTGCTGGGCCTCATCCACGAGGGCGAGGGCGTGGCCGCCAAGGCGCTCGAGTCCCTCGGGATCTCGCTCGAGGCGGTGCGGAGCCAGGTCGAGGAGATCATCGGCCAGGGCCAGCAGGCGCCGAGCGGACACATCCCCTTCACGCCCCGGGCCAAGAAGGTCCTCGAGCTCAGCCTGCGTGAGGCGCTGCAGCTGGGCCACAACTACATCGGTACCGAGCACATCCTCCTCGGCCTCATCCGTGAGGGCGAGGGCGTGGCCGCCCAGGTGCTGGTCAAGCTGGGCGCGGACCTCACCCGCGTGCGCCAGCAGGTCATCCAGCTCCTCTCGGGGTACCAGGGCAAGGAGGCCGAGGCCGCGGGCGCGCCGTCCGGTGGGGGCGGTCGCGAGTCGGGTACGCCGTCGTCGTCGACCGTGCTCGACCAGTTCGGCCGCAACCTCACGCAGGCCGCCATGGAGGGCAAGCTCGACCCGGTCGTGGGCCGCGCCAAGGAGGTCGAGCGCATCATGCAGGTGCTCTCGCGGCGCACCAAGAACAACCCGGTCCTCATCGGTGAGCCCGGCGTGGGCAAGACCGCCGTCGTCGAGGGGCTGGCCCAGGCGATCGTCAACGGCGAGGTGCCGGAGACGCTCAAGGACAAGCAGCTCTACTCGCTGGACCTCGGTTCGCTCGTGGCCGGCTCGCGCTACCGCGGCGACTTCGAGGAGCGCCTCAAGAAGGTGCTCAAGGAGATCAACCAGCGCGGCGACATCATCCTGTTCATCGACGAGATCCACACGCTCGTCGGCGCGGGTGCCGCCGAGGGCGCGATCGACGCCGCGTCGATCCTCAAGCCCAAGCTGGCCCGCGGCGAGCTGCAGACCATCGGCGCCACCACGCTCGAGGAATACCGCAAGCACATCGAGAAGGACGCCGCGCTCGAGCGCCGCTTCCAGCCGGTGCAGGTCCCCGAGCCGAACGTCGAGCTGTCCATCGAGATCCTCAAGGGCCTGCGGGACCGCTACGAGGCGCACCACCGCGTCACCATCACCGACGCCGCGCTGGCGGCCGCCGCGCAGCTCGCGGACCGGTACATCAACGACCGCTTCCTGCCGGACAAGGCCATCGACCTCATCGACGAGGCCGGCGCCCGCATGCGCATCAAGCGGATGACGGCCCCGCCGGACCTGCGCGAGTTCGACGAGAAGATCGCCGACGCCCGGCGCGAGAAGGAGTCCGCGATCGACGCGCAGGACTTCGAAAAGGCCGCCGGCCTGCGCGACAAGGAGAAGAAGCTCATCGCCGAGCGCTCCGAGCGCGAGAAGCAGTGGCGCGCGGGCGACATGGACGTGGCCGCCGTCGTGGACGAGGAGCAGATCGCCGAGGTCCTGGGCAACTGGACCGGCATCCCCGTCTTCAAGCTCACCGAGGAGGAGACCACGCGTCTGCTCCGCATGGAGGACGAGCTGCACAAGCGGATCATCGGCCAGGAGGACGCCATCAAGGCCGTCTCCCGCGCGATCCGCCGCACGCGCGCCGGGCTCAAGGACCCCAAGCGCCCGTCGGGCTCGTTCATCTTCGCCGGCCCGTCCGGCGTGGGTAAGACCGAGCTCTCCAAGGCGCTCGCCAACTTCCTGTTCGGCGAGGACGACGCCCTGATCCAGATCGACATGGGCGAGTTCCACGACCGCTTCACCGCCTCGCGGCTCTTCGGCGCGCCCCCCGGGTACGTCGGCTACGAGGAGGGCGGCCAGCTCACGGAGAAGGTGCGGCGCAAGCCGTTCTCGGTGGTCCTGTTCGACGAGATCGAGAAGGCCCACTCGGAGATCTACAACACGCTGCTCCAGGTGCTTGAGGACGGCCGCCTCACCGACGGCCAGGGCCGCATGGTCGACTTCAAGAACACCGTCCTGATCTTCACCTCGAACCTCGGCACCAAGGACATCTCCAAGGCCGTGGGCATGGGCTTCTCGGGCATCGGCGAGCAGGATGCCGAGGGCCAGTACGAGCGGATGAAGCAGAAGGTCAACGACGAGCTCAAGAAGCACTTCCGGCCGGAGTTCCTCAACCGCATCGACGAGATCGTGGTGTTCCACCAGCTCACGCAGGAGCAGATCGTCCAGATGGTCGACCTCATGGTGGGCCGCGTCCGGTCGGCGCTCGCCGCCAAGGACATGGACATCGAGGTCACGGATCTGGCCAAGAACCTGCTGGCCAAGCGCGGGTTCGACCCCGTGCTGGGTGCGCGGCCGCTGCGCCGCACCATCCAGCGCGAGATCGAGGACACCCTGTCGGAGAAGATCCTCTTCGGCGAGGTCGCGGCCGGCGAGCTCGTCACCGTGGACGCCGAGGGTTGGGACGGCGAGTCCAACCGGACCGAGGACGCCAAGTTCACGTTCCGCAGCTCGCCGCGCCCGCAGTCCGAGCGTGAGTCCCGCGAGGGCGAGGAGATCACCGCCAGCGTCGCGCCGACCGGCGAGGCCGGCCCTGGCGATTCGATCCCGCCGTCCTCGGGTGGCTTCGGAGGCGGCCCCTCGACCGGGCCCGCCGGCGGCGGGGGAGCCGCTCCCGCCACGAGCTGACGCCGGGACCGACCGTCGTCCGGGTGGTCCCCCCGCGGGGCGGCCCCGCCCGTTAGCCTGACCGCCTGACCAGGCTGAGGGGGGCGGACGATGACGGACGGGCGGGCGCCGGCGCAGCGGCGCGACTTCCGCGAGGGGAACGGGCTCTGGTGGCTCCTCGGGGGAGTCGTCGCCGTGGCGACCGTGACGGTC
>DUTZ01000150.1 GCA_012841845.1 Actinomycetales bacterium
CGCGCGGTCAAGGGGCTCCCCGGCACGCTCGGCGGCGAGGCGAAGCTGCGCTTCGCGGCCGACCTCACCGAGTACGCACGGACTGTCGCACCCGCCGCACTGCGGGCCGAGGCCGCCCGCCGCGTCGCCGCGCTCTGCCCGGCACAGGGGGCGGAGCGGGAGGCGCACCAGGAGCGGCAGCGGTCCGCGCGTCTGGGTGCGGTACGGCCCGACGGCACCAGCACGCTCACGATGGTCCTCACCGCCCGCTCCCGCGCCCTCGTCGAACGGGCGCTGTGTGATCACGGCGGGCCCGGCGGCACCGTCGCCTGCGAGCCCGGGTCGGACGACCGCTCGCCGGAGCAGCGGGCCCACGACGCGCTCACCCACGTGTGGGCCCTCGCCTCGGGTGTCGACCCGGCGGCGGCCCGGGGTGCCGCGGCCATCGTCGTGCGGGTGACGCCCGAGCAGCTCGACGACCCGGCGGCCCTCGTACGCACCGACGCCGGCACCCAGCTCAGCGTGCGGCAGGCCGTCTCCATGGCCGGCGCGAACCCGTGGTTCGTCTCCCTCCTGCGCGAGGGCCGCGAGGAACTGCACCGCATCGACGTGGACGCCCGGCCCGACCGCCGCATCGCCACCGCGCTCCAGCGCCTCGTCCTCTACGCAGCCCACGGCGGCTGCACCTTCCCGGGCTGCGACGTCCCCGCCAGACGGAGCCAGTACCACCACGTGGTGCCGTGGAGTCGCGGCGGTCCCACCACCGTCGGCAACGGGGCACTCGGCTGCCCACCACACCACGGCATGGTCGGGGACGGACCCGCGGGATGGACGACCGTGCCGGACCCCAGGGTCCCGGGGCGCTGCCGCTGGATCCCGCCCGGCACCGACCGGCTGACCGACGCATGACCCCCGCCACCAGGGATGGCACCGTCGACGGGGGTGATCGCGGCGTGCCCGCGGCGCACAACTGCGAGACTGTCCCCGTGCCCGCCGACGACACGCCCCTCACCTCCCCGCCCGCCGACCCCGCCTCCGCGGACGCCCCGTCCGCCGACCCCGGCGCGGTGCCCGACAGTCTCCGTGCGCCCCGCACCGACGCCGCCGGTGCCGGCGCCGCGAACGGCTCCCCGCCGCACCCCTCGGCCGTCTTCGTGGCAGCGCCCGAGGGTGACACCGGTAAGTCCACCGTCGCGCTGGGCCTGCTCCGGATCCTCGCGGGCACGGTCCAGCGGGTGGGCGTGTTCCGCCCGGTCACCATCGCCCGCCGGAACGGCGACGTGGTGGACACGCACGACCGCATCCTCGAGATGCTCCTGCAGCACTCCACCGCGGACCTGGAGTACGACGAGTGCGTCGGCGTCACCAACGCCCGCGTCCACGAGGACCGCGACGCGGCGCTCGCCGAGATCGTCGACCGTTACCACGCGGTCGCCCGCCGGTGCGACGCCGTGGTGATCCTCGGGACCGATTACACCGGGGTGCCCAGCCCCACCGAGTTCGACTTCAACGCCACCCTCGCCGTCAACCTCGGCGCGCCGGTCCTCCTCGTGATCCGGGGGACCGGGCGCGAGCCCGAGGAGATCGCCACCAACGCCCGCCTCTCGCTCGAGGAGCTCCGCAACGAGCACGCCCACCCGGCGGGCATCGTCGTCAACCGCTGCGCGCCCGACGAACTCGGCGACATCCGCGAGGCGCTCGCCCCGCTCGGCCTGCCGAGCTGGACGCTTCCGCAGAACGACCTGCTCACCGCGCCCACGATGGGCGAGCTGCTCGAGGCGGTGGACGGCAGCCTCTACTCCGGCGACCCGGCGCTGCTGGACCGCGAGGTCATGGCCGTCATGGTCGGCGGCATGTCCGGCGAGCGGATCCTCGACCGGCTCTCCGACGGCACCGTGGTGATCGTCCCCGCCGACCGCACCGACGCGGTCCTCGCCGTCCTCACCGCGCACGGCGCCGAGGGATTCCCCGTCATGGCGGGCATGATCTGGAACGGCGGGCTCATGCCGGGCAGCGCGATGCACAAGCTGGTGCACGGCATGCGGTCCACGCTGCCGATCGTGTGCACCGGGCTCGGCACCTACGAGACCGCCCGCGCCGCCGCGCTCACCCGCGGTCGCGTCTACTCCGGCTCCGGCCGCAAGGTCGAGACCGCGCTGAGCCTCATGGAGAAGCACGTCGACACCGAGGAACTCCTCGCCCGGCTGCGGGTCGAGACGCCCGACGTGGTGACCCCGCAGATGTTCGAGTACCAGCTTCTCGAGCGGGCCCGGGCCGACCGGCGCCACATCGTGCTCCCGGAGGGTGACGACGACAGGATCCTCCACGCCGCCGGCAGGCTGCTGCGCCGCGACGTCGCGGACCTCACGATCCTCGGCGAGGTCGAGTCCGTGCGCCGCCGCGCCGACGAGCTGGGCATCGACCTGTCCGCCGCCCAGGTCCTCGACCCGCGCCGGAGCGAGCTCGCCGAGCGGTTCGCGCAGGAGTACACGGAGCTCCGCCAACACAAGGGTGTGACGCTCGACGTGGCGCGGGACCGCATGCACGACATCTCGTACTTCGCCACGATGATGGTCCACGACGGGCTCGCGGACGGCATGGTCTCCGGCGCCGCCCACACCACCGCGCACACCATCCGGCCGGCGCTCGAGATCATCCGGACCAGCCCCGGCGTGGACACCGTCTCGAGCATCTTCCTCATGTGCCTGTCCGACCACGTGCTGGCGTTCGGCGACTGCGCCGTGGTGCCCACCCCGTCCGCCGAGCAGCTCGCCGACATCGCGCTCTCCTCGGCCGAGACGGCCGCCCGCTTCGGGATCGACCCGAGGATCGCCATGCTGTCCTACTCGACCGGCGACTCCGGCACGGGCGCCGACGTGGAGAAGGTCCGCGAGGCCACCGAGATCGTGCACCGGCGGATCGCCGAGGCGGACCCGGGCGACCCGGTCGCCGGGCTGCCCGTCGACGGCCCCATCCAGTTCGACGCCGCCGTCGATCCCACCGTGGCCGGCAAGAAGCTCCCCGACTCGGCGGTCGCCGGGCGGGCCACCGTGCTGGTCTTCCCGGACCTCAACACGGGCAACAACACCTACAAGGCCGTGCAGCGCACCGCCGGGGCCGTCGCGATCGGGCCGGTCCTCCAGGGCCTGCGCAAGCCGATCAACGACCTGTCCCGCGGCGCGCTCGTCGAGGACATCGTCAACACGGTCGCGATCACCGCCGTCCAGGCCCAGGGCGCCGGCGGCGCGAGCCGGGAGGCCACGTCATGACCCGCGTCCTGGTGCTCAACTCGGGCTCGTCCTCGCTCAAGCTGCAGGTCCTCGACACGGCGCTGCCGGAGTCGCGGTCCGAGCTCGCCTGGGTGCTGGTCGAGCGGATCGGGGAGGAGTCCGGCCACCTGCGTATCCGCCGGACCGACGCCACGGGACTGCCGGCCGACGAGCGCACCGCCGAGGCGCCGTTCCCCGACCACACGGCGGCGCTCGCGCGCGTCCTCGAGCTGGCCGCCGAGTTGGAGGTGCACCCCGACGACCTCGGCGTCGAGGCGGTCGGCCACCGGGTGGTCCACGGCGGCCCCGACTTCCACCAGCCCGTGCTGGTGACGCCCGAGGTGGAGGCCGACGTCGAGGCGCTCGAGATCCTCGCGCCGCTGCACAACCCGGCCAACCTGCGCGGCATCCGGGTGGCCCGCGAGCTGCTGCCGGGCCTGCCCCACGTGGCGGTGTTCGACACCGGCTTCTTCCACGACCTGCCCGCTCACGCCCACACCTACGCGATCGACCGCGACGTCGCCCGGAAGTACGACCTGCGGCGGTACGGGTTCCACGGCACGAGCCACGACTACGTCTCGCATCGCACGGCGGAGATCCTCGGCCGGCCCTACGACGAGCTCAGCCAGATCGTCCTGCACCTCGGCAACGGTGCCTCGGCCTCGGCGATCACCGGCGGCCGCGCGGTGGACACCTCGATGGGCCTCACCCCGCTCGAGGGCCTGGTCATGGGGACGCGTCCCGGCGACCTCGACCCGGGCATGCTCATCCACCTCATCCGCGACCGCGGCATGTCGCCGGCAGACGTCTCCACGCTGCTCAACAAGCGGTCGGGCCTGCTCGGCCTGTCCGGGGTGTCCGACTTCCGGGAGCTGCTCCGCCGGGTCGACGACGGTGACGAGCAGGCCACCCTCGCCTACGACGTGGCGATCCACCGCCTGCGCCGGTACATCGGCGGGTACTGGGCGGTCCTCGGCGACGTCGGCGCCCTCACCTTCACCGCCGGGGTGGGCGAGAACGTGCCCCGCCTCCGCGCCGACGCCCTCGCCACGCTCACCGGCTGGGGCGTGGAGATCGACGCCGACGCCAACGAGCACGGTTCCGGCGAGCGGCTCATCTCCACGCCGGACAGCCGGGTCGGGGTCCTCGTGGTGCCGACCGACGAGGAACTCGCGATCGCCCGCGCCTGCGACGCGGTCCTGGGCCGGGGCTGAGCCGCCACCAGCCCAGCCCCACCAGCCCAGCCCCACCAGCCCAGAGCCCCGCCTGCTCAGAGCAGTGTGCGCGGCCGGATCCGGTTGGCCTGGTCCACCAGCCGGAAGCGTTGCTGCCGCGTCTCGGTGGAGCGGGCGAGGGACCGCAGCACCGCCTCGGCGCCGGTGCGCAGGCCGAACTCGGTGAACGGCACCCCGCGCAGCAGCGGCGAGGGGGCCGGGTCGGCGCCGGGTTGGCGGATCCACTGCAGGGCGGTGGTGAGGACGGTGAGCCGGATCTGCAGCGCCCGGTGCTCGCCGGCGGGCAGGGCCGCCACGCGGCGCGCGGCCTCCCGCAGGTGCTTCTCCTCGGTCTCCTCGAGCGGCCGTCCCTGGCACAGCAGCAGGATCGCCGTGAGCCGGCTGAGCGTCGAGTACCGCGAGTTGATCGGGAGCCGGTCCAGCTCCTCGATGGCGGCGTCCACCTCGCCGCGGCGCTGGAGCTGCCGCGCCAGCCCGAAGGCCGAGCTCACCACCGAGCGGTCCACCGACCACACCGTGCGGTAGAAGTGTTCGCTCGACCGCGCCCACCGGGCCCGGTCGCCCTCCGGGCACACGTCCAGGATGAGTTCGGCGGTCGCGGCCAGGGCGAGCTTGGGGCCGTTCTCGCCGGGCATCGCGGAGAGCACCTGCTGGAACCGGGGGTAGGCGTGCACCGGGTCGCCCTTGAGCAGGGCGACCACGCCGTCGTACCAGACCAGCCGCCACTCGGTGCGGCGGCGGTGGGCGTGCTCGTCGAGCAGCGCCTCGGCCGAGGCGAGGTCCCCGCTCTCGAGGTGGGCGCGGGTCAGGGCCATGATGAGGCCGACGCTGTCGTGCGCCTCGGAGTCGGTGTCGGCGTACAGCTCGCGCAGGGTGTCGATCCGCTGCTCTACCGATGTATAGGAGGTGGCGGCGAGGATCCGGGAGGCGGGATCAGACGGCTCCATGAGGGGGACGGGGAGGGCGTCGACGAGCTCGGCCCCGGTGAGGGTGGTGTCGCGCGGGTGACCGTCGACGATGAAGTCGGTCGGTTCCACCGTGTAGAGCGTGCCGAAGGTGGACCGCTGGGGCGAGAAGACCGACGAGAACGACGGCTGCGGCACGCCGGTCCGCAGGGCGATCACCTCGCGGAGCACGCCCATGAGCTGGCCGGCCATGCCGTCGGCGGTGTGGAACCGCATCGCGGGGTCGGGGTCCGTGGAGCGGAGCAGGAAGCGGTAGAGGGAGTCATACCGGCTGAACACCGGCTCCTCGACGGGCGTGGGGATGCCGTCGGCGTAGCGCCCCTCGACCACGGGCAGCCGGACGATGAGCGAGGCCAGCGTCCGGCCCACCGTGTACAGGTCGGAGGCGACGGTCGGGCCGGTCTCGGGGATCTCCGGGGCCTGGAAGCCGGGCGTGCCGTAGATGTGGCCGTAGTCGCCCACGCCGGAGACGGCGCCCATGTCGATGAGCTTGACGTGGTCCTCCGTGAGCATGATGTTCTCGGGCTTGAGGTCGTTGTAGACCAGCCCCACGGAGTGCAGGTACGAGAGGGCGGTGAGGGTCTCGAGGATGTAGGCGATCGCCTTCTCCACGGGCAGGACCCGGCCGGGCGCCGAGCGGCGGACGTCGCGCAGGCTCGGACCGCCCACGTACTCCATGACGATGTAGCCGCCGTGCGTCGGCGAGGTGGCCCAGTCGTCGTGGATGAAGTTGTAGATCCTCACGATCGCGGGGTGGGAGAGCTCGGCGAGGATCTCGCGCTCGGCCACCGCGACCTCCTGGGCGGCCGCCTGGTCGGCGTGGAGCAGTCCCTTGAGCACCACCCAGCGGTCGGACACGTTGTGGTCCACCGCCAGGTAGACCCAGCCCATGCCGCCGTGGGCGAGCGCGCCGCGGACCTCGTACTGGTCGGCCACGATGTCGCCGGGCTGCAGTTCGGGGCGGGGCAGTTTCCCGCGGGAGGCCTCGCACTCGGCCTCGATGTCCTCCGGCGCCAGCATGGCGGAGGTGGGGTCGACGGGGATGATGTAGGGCAGGTCGACCAGCCCGGCGGAGGCCAGGCTGGGCCGGTCCTTGGGCGCGGTGGGCTGGCGCAGCCGGAAGCGGGAGGAGCTGCCGCGGTCCCCGGTGTGGGCGCCGCCGGTCACCCCGGGGGCGTGTTCGACGGGCACGGCGTGGGTGCGCGAGTCGGTGTCGGCGTCCGGGTCGTCGTCGGGCCCGGTGTCGGCGCCGGCGGTGTCCGCGCCGGCCGTGCCGGCCAGGAAGCCGGTCATCGACATCGCGCCGGTCGCGGCGTCACCGGTGTCCGTGCCGCCACTCTCCGCTCCGCCGCTCTCCGCCCCGCCGGTGTCGTCGAGGTAGCCGGTCATCGGCACCGCCCCGGTGGCCTCGACCGCGCCCGTGGCCTCCACGGCCTCGGTCCGCATCGTCGCCTGTGTGCCGACGTCGGGCTCGTCGTCGGGCGTGTCGCCCCAGCCCCGCACGCTCATCGCGGTTCCTCCGGCCGGTAGACGGGCGCGGGCATGCCGGGGCTCGGTCCCAGGCCGGAGAGCCAGGTGGAGTACATCCGATTCCACGTGCCGTCGGCGCGGATCCGCTCGAGGGTGGAGTTGACCTGCCGCACCAGCCCGTCGGTGTTGTTGTCCGGCGTCGAGAGGGCGATGCCCACGCCGTACGGCTCCGAGGTGAGCTGGGGGCCGACGAGTTCGAGGTACGGGTCCTGGGCGGTGATGCCGGCGAGGATCGCGTCGTCTGTGGTGATCGCGTCCACCTGGTTCTGCTGGATCGCCACCAGGCAGTCGGCCCACGTGTTGACCGAGAGCACGGTGATCCGGTCGAGCTCGGCCCACATGCGGGACGCCGACGTGGTGCCCTCCGCCACGCAGACCCGCTTGCCCTCGAGGTCGGCGATCTCCTCGATGCCGGAGCCGCGGACGGCGGCGACGCGCTGGAAGGCCTGGTAGTAGGGCGAGGAGAACGTCACCAGCTCGCGCCGTTCGCACGTGATGGACATCGATCGGATCACCACGTCGACCTGGTGGGTCTGTAGCGCCTCGATCCGGTTGGCGGAGGTGAGGGAGCGGAACTCCACCTGGGCGTCGTTGCCGAAGATGTCGCGGGTGATCTCGCGCGCCAGGTCCACGTCGAAGCCGGTGAGTCGGCCGGTGCGCGGGTCGCGGAAGCTGAACAGGTTGGAGCCCTGGTCCAGGCCCACGATGAGCCGGCCCCGGGCCTTGATGCGGGGGATGCGCTCCTCCGGCTCGGCGTCGTCGGGTTGCAGGCTCTCGAGCAGGTTGCACTGCTCGTTCGAGTCGGGCGCGGGCGCAGCCCGTGGGGCCTCGGTGGTGACGGTTGCCCCGGCGGGCAGCGGCATCACCGCGGACACCTCGGGGATCCCGGCGTCGCCCACGCCCAGCTCGTCCGACGGGACGATGGCCGCGGGGTCCTGCTCGGGAACGGCGTACCCTGCGTCGTCGGTGGCACACGCGGCGGTCGCGACGAGGGCGGCGATCGTCGCCGTCGCCGTCACGGCCCGGGCCCCCGCCCGCCACCGCCGGGCCGTCACAGGTACTCCCGGATCCGGGGCGCGATGCCGGCGAGCACGGCGAACGCGGCCAGCGTGGAGAGCGCAACGATGAGGTCCGGCCCGCTCGAGGACGTGCGGCGGGCGTTGTCGATGCGGGTGCGCAGCGTTTCGCGGGCCTCCTCGATGGCCTCCTGCATCGCCTCGTCGAAGGCGTCGAACGCGGCACCCGAGTCGCCGGGCCGGCGGCCGGAGGAGATGGTGATGGCGCCCTGGTAGTCGCCCTGCTGGTAGAGCGAGTCGGCGCGGTTCTGGGCCGCCATCCAGTCGTCGAGCGCGGCGATCGCATCGGTGACGGCGCCGTCGTCGTCCAGGCTGATCCGCCCGGTGCCGGGCTCCTCCGGGTCGAGGTAGACGGCCAGCGAGGCGCGGACGCCACTCAGAGTCTCGGCTCGCTCGGCGGAGGAGCCCTCGGGGTCGGTGCGGCGGACCAGGTTGAGCGTTTCCTGTGCGCGCACCTTCTGGGCGTTGATGCGCTGCCGCGTGAGCTCGTTCATGGGCGCGGCACCCTCGGACAGGCCCTTGGCGTTGTCGTTGGCGGCGAGGAACCCGGCGATCATGGTGAGCAGGAAGGTGCCGATGACGAAGATGGTGGCCAGCGCGAGCGCCGGGTTGATCCGGCGCCCGGTGAGAGTCCACAGCCAGTGCTGCAGCAGGACCAGTACCACCACGGCCGTGCCGAGCAGCGCGAACGAGCCCCACGGCGGGGAGGACCACTCGCGGTCCGGGTCGCCCACCGACGAGGACTGGCGGTCGTAGAGGTCGGCCGCGGCGGGCAGGATCGTGTCCTGCATGAGCGAGGACGCCGACGCCAGGTACGCCGAGCCCACCGGGTTGGCGACGCGGTTGTTGGTGCGCGCCGTCTCGACGAGCCCGGTGTAGGTGGCGAGCTGGGCGTTGATGTGGGCGATCTGGTCGATGGATTCCTCGTCGGTGCGGTCGATGCCCTGCGAGGCGGCGATGAGGGCCGACGACGAGGTGGCGATCGCCTGCAGGTAGCGGTCGCGGAGTTCGGCCGGCTCGATCCCGCCGGTGATGAAGGCGGTGTTGGCGGCGGAGTCCGCGATGGTCAGCGAGCTGTACAGGGTCTGGGAGGCGTTGGCGACGGGCTCGACCTCGGCCAGCAGGGTCTCGTGGTGCTGCTGGCGGTTGGTGATGGTGGTGGACGCGACGATCCCGGCGAAGAGGACGACGAGGATCGCGGCCAGCGCGAACGCGGTCATGCGCCCCGGGGTGGTGAGCACGTCGTGCCAGAGCCGTCCGGCGCGACGCCGCACGGGGTGGCGGGGCGGGCCGCCCTCCTCGGGGGAGGCGGGCACGGGGGCGGTCGGGGCCGGGGTCACGGGCGGGCCTGCTGCCGGGCGCGCAGGGGCGTCGGTGTCCATCGCGGCGCTCACCTCCCGGGATCCCCGCCGCCGGCGGACACTCGGCGGGCGTGGCTACCAGGCTAGTGAGTCCGCGACGCGGCGTCGGGCAGACTGGTCGGGGAGTCCGGTGATCCCGCCTGCGCGGCGGGGTCGGGTCGGAGAGGTGAAAGGGGGTCGCATGACCGCGAGCGACATCCACGGCGACGGCAACGGC
>DUTZ01000151.1 GCA_012841845.1 Actinomycetales bacterium
CGGGCAGGGCGACGAGGTGCCCGAACTCCTGGAGCCACACGACGGCCTTGACGGCGGCGTCGTTGTTGAGCCGCTTGACGCTGTTGATCGACGAGTTGCTCACCTTGCACTCGATCGGCATCGCCCGACCGTCGCGGGTGCGCACCACGAGGTCGGCCTTGCGACTGCCGAACAGGGCCTCGCGGCAGAACTCGCCGGGCGCCGGCAGGTCCGTGACGCTCGCCATGGCCCGCGGCGGCACCTGGGCGAAGCCCCGGGAGACGAGGTAGTCGGCGACCCGCTGCTCCTGGTCGTCCTTCGACGACGTGCGTCGCGCGGTCTGCACGCTCTGCGTGGCGGCCAGGGACGCGGTGGCCACGACGGCGGTGTCCCGCTCGGCGTCCGTGGGCGGGCGGTCCTCGCCGACCCAGGGGAAGCGGTGCCGGTCGAGGCCGAGCAGGACCGCGTCCACCACGCGGCGCGCCCCCGCCCAGTCGTCGGCGCGCAGGGCCGAGGCGCTGAGCGTGGTCTGGGCGACGGTCTTGAGGTCGTCCGCGCTGATGAAGGGCGAGGCGAGGAAGCGCACGGCGGTGAGCAGCTCCGGCTCGAGCAGGACCTCCGGGGCGCGCAGGTGCAGCGCGGCGAGGTCGTCGGTCCGCTCGAGCAGTGCCTCGACGGCGCGCCGGTGGTCCTCGTAGGAGTGCAGGTACTGCTCCAGCGGCTCCTGCATCCGGAGCTCGCGGAACCGGGCGGTGGAGGTGTCGGCGGCCACGGTGAACTGCTCCACGGTCCAGCGCGGCGGCGTCGCGGTCATGCGATGACCCCCGCCCGCAGCAGCTCCGGGCCCGGGACCACGATCCGCTCCATCTCCTTGGGCTCGAACTTGGTCAGCCCGCCGGCGTACACCCGGCCCTGGTGCAGGGAGACCCGCGTCCGGAGGTAGTCGCCGAGGGCGTCCAGGACGTCCTCGCCCAGTTCCTGCCGCGGGTAGAGCCCGTGGGCGATGTTGATGTGTCGGGCCCCGCCGGGGTTGCGGACGAACGCCGGCGGGCGGCGGGCCATGTAGGTGGCGAGGATCGGCGCGGGCGCGCGCAGGCCCACGCTCCACCACGCCCGGCGCCGGGAGGCGATGTAGCCGCGGTGCACGCCCTCGCGGCGGGCGCGGCGCAGGAAGCGGTCGATCCCGGCCCGCTCCTCGTCGCTGAACTCGTCGAGGTCGGCGGGCAGGTCGATCACCACGCGCAGCCCCGTCGTGTCGTCCAGCCGCTCGCCGGCGCCGAAGAGTTCCCGCGCCCGGGTCACCGAGGGGAACAGGACGCGCTCGGGCAGCGACAGCCCGTCCCGGGCGTGGACCCAGGTGGCGTTGGACCCGGTCACGGCGCCCCGGTGGACCCGGCACAGCTCGCCCAGCTCGACGAACCCCTCCGGGACGTCGGGGACGACCCGGGTGAGCAGGGACCAGCGGCTCGTGTCCGCCAGCCGTGACCGGTCGACGAGGTGCCCGCCGGTGAGGTCGCCGAGGGCCGAGACCTCACCGACGCGGCGCACGCGCATCGCCTCCGGGCGGGTGCCGATCGTGAACGTGGTGATGGCGCCCGTCGTGGTGGCGTCGTCGAACGGCTCGACCTCCGGCTCGATGACGTGCAGGGACTCGCCCCCGAGCCCGTCGAGGAGCAACTCCCGGACCAGCGAGCCGTAGTTGACGTCCAGCCACTCCGAGCTGGTGATGAACGCCCCCCGGTCGCCGGGCCGACCGAGCTCGGCCGTCGCCAGGAAGAAGTGCACGTGCAGCCCGGCCAGCGCGCTGGCCTTGAGTCCGCGCGCCCGCGCCGTGCGGGTGAGCCACGCCTTCCACTCCGGCGCGATGCCGTGATGCCGGACGTACGGGGGGTTGCCCAGGAACAGGGTCGTCCCCGCGATCGCGGGCAGCATGAGGTCGCGGTAGTCGCCGACGTGCACCGTCGCGCGGTGCCCGAGGCCCGACACGGCGATGTTGGCCCGCACCAGCAGCGCGGAGAGGGGGTCCAGCTCGACGGCGACGACCTCGGCACCGGGGAACGCCGCGGCCGCCGCGAGGAGATACCGCCCGGACCCCGAGCCGGGATCGACGATCCGGGCCGGCGCCCCCTGCGCCTGCGCCCACCGCACCATCGCCTCGACGATCGGCCCCGGCGTGTAGGTCTGCCCCAGCGGTCGCCGGTCGTCCGGGCTGTGGATCCGGCAGTAGAGGGCGCCGAGGGGGTCCCCGCCGGACGAGATGAGCTCACGGGCGGTGGCCACCAGGTCGGCGTCGATGGGCGCCTCGTCGGGCACCCCGTCGGCGCGCAGGAGCGCCGCCTCGCCGGCGGTGAGCGCCGCGCCGTCGCCGATGAGCTCCGCGCAGACCCGGGCGAGGGCGGACCGGGTCCCGACGCCCGACAGGAGGCGCTTCACGGGCGGCCCTCCCCGGCGCGTGAGAGGGCACCCCC
>DUTZ01000152.1 GCA_012841845.1 Actinomycetales bacterium
ACCGTGCCGAGCGTGGCCAGCTCGTCGGCGTTGCGCGCGACGGCCTCGGACACGCAGCGGGCCACGTCGTCGTCGACCTCCTCGCCGACCTCCGCGGCCGGGGCGTCGACCGCAGCCGCGGGGGCCTCGGGCCGATACTCCGCCACCACGACGTGGGCGTTGGTGCCGCCGAAGCCGAAGCCGGAGACGCCCGCGAGGGCGCGGCCGCTGTAGCGCGGCCAGGCGGTGGTCTCGGTGACGACGCTCAGGCGCGCGGCGTCGAAGTCGATGTACGGGTTGGGGCCCGCGAAGTTGAGGGTGGGCGGCAGCGCGTCGTGGCCCATGCCCAGGACGATCTTGGCGAGCCCGGCCGCGCCGGCCGCGGACTCCATGTGGCCGAAGTTGGTCTTGGCCGAGCCGAGCAGGGCGGGCCGGTCGGCGTCGCGGCCGCGGCCGAGCACCTGGCCCAGGGCGGTGGCCTCGATGGGGTCGCCGAGGATCGTGCCGGTGCCGTGCGCCTCCACGTAGTCGACGTCCCGCGGGTCCACGCCGGCGTCCGCGTAGGCCTGGCGCAGCACGGAGACCTGGGCGTCCGGGTTGGGCGCGGTCATGCCGTTGGAGCGGCCGTCGGAGTTCACGGCGGAGCCCTTGATCACGGCGAGGACCCGGTCGCCGTCGCGCTCGGCCTCCGAGAGGCGCTTGAGGACGAACACGCCGCCGCCCTCGGCGCGGCAGATGCCGTCGGCGTCCGAGGAGAACGCCTTGATCCGCCCGTCCGGGCTCAGGGCCGCGCCGGTCTTGGCGAAGCCCATCGTGGCGGCGGGGGCGAGCATCATGTTGACGCCGCCGGCGATCGCGAGGTCCGACTCGCGCAGGCGCAGCGAGTTGACGGCCTCGTGGATCGCCACCAGGGACGTGGAGCAGGCCGTGTCGAGCGTCATCGACGGGCCGCGGAAGTCGAACGTGTACGAGACCCGGTTGGCGATGATCGAGTTGGAGGCGCCGGTGACGGCGTACGGCGACGCCGCGGCCGAGTCGGCGGTGAGGAACACCTGGTAGTCGCTCGAGGACGAGCCGAGGAACACGCCCACCTCGCGGCCCTTGAGGTCGCTCGCGGGCAGGTGCGCGTTCTCCAGCGCCTCCCACGTGAGCTCGAGGGCCATCCGCTGCTGCGGGTCCACCATCTCGGCCTCGCGGGGGCTCATGCCGAAGAACTCGGCGTCGAAGTCCCGCACCTCGGAGTCGCGGAGCCAGCCGCCGCGGTCCGGGGCCTCGGCGAGCACCTGCTGGACGTAGGCGTCGCCCGCCCACTCAGACCAGCGGGTGGCCGGGCGCGGGCCGGTGGCGTCGCGGCCGCCGGCGAGCAGTTCCCAGGTCGCCTCCGGCGAGTCGGCGCCGCCGGGGAAGCGGGTCGCCAGGCCGATGACCGCCACGTCGAACTCCATGCCCGCGCCGCGCTGGCGGAACGTGTGGAGGTCCGTGGGGATCTCCTCCTCCGCCGGGCCGTTGACCACGTACTCGGCGAGCGAGGCGATCGTGGGGTGCTGGTAGGCGACGGTGGCGTCGAGGGGGCGGCCGAGCAGGTCCTCGAGGTCGGCGCTGAGCGAGACCGCGTCCCGCGAGGACAGGCCGTACTCCTCGAGCGAGCGGTCGTCGGTGACCTTGGCGGCGTCGAGGCCCGTCGAGCGACAGACCCAGTCCCGCAGCCAGCCGCGGAGCTCCGCGACCGTCATTTCGCTCTGTGACATGGTGTGGCTCGCCTTCCGCTCGCTCGATTCCGTGCGTCCACCCCCTGCGGCCGCACCCCTACTCTCCGGTGTCGGCCCGCAGGCCGCGCGCTAATCCGCGGGCGCGTCCGGGAAGGCGGTCTGCTGGTAGCCGCCCCGCAGGCTGCCGTCCACGTACGCCGCCTTGCACGCCCCTCGGGCGATCTTGCCGCTCGACGTCCGCGGGATCGACCCCGCCGGCACGAGCAGCACGTCCTGGACCGTGACCCCGTGCCGCGCCGAGATGGCCGTCCGCACGGCGTCCGCGATGGGCGCCGGGTCGGCCTTGCCCGCACCGGGGGCGCGCTCCCCCACCACGACGAGCGTCTCGGAGGAGTCGTCGGCGGCGATCTCGGCGCCGTGCCGGGCCTCCGGGGGCAGCTGGTTGGCGGGGACGGAGAACGCGGCCACGAAGCCGGGGCGCAGCGAGTCCGAGGCGTCCTGGGCGGTGTTCTCCAGGTCCTGCGGGTAGTGGTTACGGCCGGCGACGATCACGAGGTCCTTGACGCGGCCCGTGATGTAGAGCTGGCCGTCCACGTAGGCTCCGTAGTCGCCGGTGCGCAGCCAGCGCGCGTCCTCGGGCACGGTGCCGAACTCGCGGACCGTCTTGGAACCCTCCGGCAGACGCTCGTCGAGCACGTTGCCGAACGTCGCGCGCGACTCGTCCTCACGGCCCCAGTAGGCGCGGCCGATGTTGGTGCCGTGGAGCCAGATCTCGCCGACCCGGCCCTCGGGCAGCTCGCGGCCCCGGCCGTCGTGCTCGCCGGTCGCCTCGTCGATCCCGGGCTCCACGATCGCCGCCCACTGGCTCGGCGAGACGTAGCCGCACGCGACCTGCGGGATGGCGTCCTCGTTGCCCTCGACCTGCTCGGGCGACAGGACCTCCATCCGGCCCTCGCCGAGGGCGGTGCGGTCCACGTGGATGACGATCGCCTCGTCGTCCTTGCGCGGCGACGAGACGAAGAGGGTGGCCTCGGCCATGCCGTACGACGGCTTGATGACGGTCGGCGCCAGCCCGTACGGGGCGAACGCCTCGTTGAAGGCGCGCATCGAGGCCGGGGTGACGGGCTCGGAGCCGTTGATGATGGACGTGACGCCCGAGAGGTCCAGGGTCTCGCCGTCGCGGGGCAGGCCGCGGCGGGCGGCGTGCTCGAAGGCGAAGTTGGGGGCGGCGGCGAAGACGCCGTCGCCGCTGCGCACCGCGGCGAGCTCGCCGACCCAGCGGCCGGGCCGCTGCACGAAGGCGCGGGGGCTCATCACGGTGATGGTGGCGCCGCCCATCGCCGGGAGGATGACGGTGAGCAGGCCCATGTCGTGGAAGAGCGGCAGCCAGGTCACGCCGCGCGACTCGCGGGACAGGCCCAGGCCGTCGAAGAGCTGCATGACGTTGGTGACGACGTTGCGGTGCGTGATCTCCACGCCCGCGGGGACGCGGGTCGAGCCGGAGGTGTACTGCAGGTACGCGATGTCGTCGGCGGTGAGCGTCGGCCGCTGCCAGCCCGACGCGAGCTCGTCCGGGATGGCGTCGACGGCGACGGTGCGCGGCCGCTCGCGGGCGGGCAGCTGGCGGAACAGCGTCCGCACGCCGGCCGCCGAGTCCGTGGAGGTGAGGATGACCGACGGCGTGCAGTCCCCGAGCACCGCGTGGAGGCGGTCGTGGTGGCCCGGCTCGTCCGGGTCGAACAGCGGCACGGCGATGAGCCCGGCGTGGATCGCGGCGAAGAACGACACGATGTAGTCGAGGCCCTGCGGGGCGAGGATCGCCACCCGGTCGCCCGGCTCGGCCACCTGCTGCAGCCGCGCGGCGATGGCGTGCAGGCGGTCGCCGAAACGGGTCCACGTGAGCTCGTGCACCTCGCCCTGGCGGGAGGACGAGTAGTCGATGTAGCGGTAGACGAGACTGTCCGACGTCGGGTCCTGACGCGCGGCGGAGACATGGCCTTCGACGAAGTCGACGAGGGTCGTGTGATCGGGGATCACGATCGCCCCGCCGGCGTCGTGGTACTGCTCGAACTCCACGGTGCTCCGTTCCGTACCGATGACTGGTTGGTCGACGTCGCCGACCTCGGTCCTCCCGGGTGCGCTGACGACACGCTCGGTCGATCCTACAGCGTGCACCACAGCACTTTCGAAATCGAATTGAGATATGCGGTCGGCGCGTCGCGCGCGGGTTCAGTTGTGCGCGATCTCCGGCGCCGCGTCGACGAGTTCGGAGACGTGGCCGAGCGTCCAGTCCGGCACTGTGGTGCCCTCGATGACGTCCGGGTTGGTGGCGTACAGGGCGTGGATCGCGTTGTTGGCCAGGAACTCCTGGAACCGGGCCGCGCCGTCCACCACGTTGAGCGGGGCGTTGCAGATGAGGTCCCGCGAGTCGCAGATCTGGGCGGTCCGGTCCTGCAGCTCCCCGAAGCCGCCGGGGCGCGGGCCCGTCATGGTGGCGCCGGCGATGAGCTCGGTGATGCCGGTGACGGGCTGCAGCGAGATCTCCATGCCCTGGCCGTTGCCGGGGGACAGTCCCGGCGAGACGCCCACGCCGGGCTGGCGGCGGCCGTCCGCGATGAGGACGCTGCCCCGCACGAGGTCCGCGGGGACCGGACCGTTGCCGGTGCCGATCTCGTTGGCCAGGTCGCCGGCGATCACCGCGCCCTGCGAGAAGCCCAGCAGGACGTAGGAGGTGTGCGGGCAGTGGTCGTGCGTGGCGGCGAGCTCGGCCCTTGCCCGCTCCATGCCCTCGTGGCGGCTCTGGTCGTAGGGGATCTCCTGCGGCCGCTGCGGGTTCCGGAACTGCGCCACGTAGGGGACGGTGAAGACCTCGAGCCGGTCGTCGCCGTACTTCTCGGCCAGCGGGTCCGTGATGGTCCGCAGCAGGGCGTTGGGTAGGAACGACGGAGCGTGCGGGTCGTCGGTCGGGCTGCTCTCCCAGGTTCCGGGGACGGCGAGCAGCTCGACGTCCGGGCAGTCCGCGGGCTGGGAGAGCTCGGGCTCGCCCGGCAGCGGCAGCGGGCCCTCGCCGGGCCCGGGCGTGAGCCCGCGGTTGCCCAGCCACCAGCCGATGCCCAGCACCAGCAGGACCACCAGGACCAGGGCGCCCAGGGAACAGCCCAGGCGGCGACCTCCGTTGCGTCGAGCCACGATCCGCACTCCTTCCCGGCCGCCCGCTCCTCGGTGTCCGCGGGCCGCCGACGTCAGGTCCAACGCCCGGAGCGCCCGCCGGGTTCCGCGCGGGGGCCGGGAGTGACGGAGACGACGTCGGTCGCGGCCCCGGTTCTCGGGCGCGGCGCCGGCCGTCAGGGGCAGAGCTGGCCGGCCGCGGCCTCCACGACCGCCCGCGACAGCTCGTCGACCTCGCGGTCCGAGTAGCCACCCGCCGCGATCTGGCCGGCCACGGCGTCGGCGATGATCGTCGTCTCCCCCGCCGCCCCGCCGGTCGTCCGGACGCGGCAGATGGCGTTGCCGGCGGCGACCAGCGAGTCGGACATCTCGTCGGTCTCGATGTCCTCGTCCTCGAGCGCCGCCAGGTAACCGCGCTCCCGGGCCCCCACGACCGGGCCGGTGAGGCCGGGCGCGTCGGACTCCACCGGTGCCGGGGCCTCGGTGTAGCGGCCGGCGTCCCGGGTGGCCGGGACGCGGGGCGAGTCCGTGCCCGTGCCGGGCGGCGGCG
>DUTZ01000153.1 GCA_012841845.1 Actinomycetales bacterium
CCCCCGCCTCCATCGGGCCGGGGGCGACGACGAGGCGCACCGACACCCACTGCGCCAACACGGCCAGGCCGAGGACCGCGAGCGGAACGAAGTACCGGCCCTGGACACCGTCGATGATGTAGAAGTCGACGGGCGAGAACGACAGGTAGAGCGTCCCGAAGATCATCCCGGTTGTGAGGACCACCACCGCTGCCGTGGCGGCGGTCGGCAGCACGCGGGCGAGGAGACGTTCCGCGCCGAGAACGGCCAGGACCAGGGCCAGGATTGCGAAGATCTGGGTGGCCCCCGGTACCTTGACGTAGGAAAACCCCAGTTCGCCGAAGAACTGGTCGAACCACAGCAGGTCCCGGAAGGCCCACGACTCGACGAACGTGTACAGGAATCCGAGAGGATCGGCGAGGATTCCGCTCATTTGGTCGCCGGGGCGCACGGTCTCGTACTGCTCGGGTGAGCGCATGTAGCCCATTCCCTCGGTGGTCTCGCCGGACACCGACGTCCACGCCGCGAACCCTCCAAGACCGACGGCGAGCGCTGCGACCGAGGAGATGCGCCACCAGGGGCCGCGACCGGCGAGCGCGGTCACCCCGGCCGGGACGAGGAGCGCCAACAGGGGGAGCAGGACGTAGGTGGGTTTGGACAACGGGAGCGCGACCATCGTCCCGAGCAGGGCCGCCGTCTCCACGGCCCCGAGGGGCCGGCGGAGGAACAGCGACTTGACCAGCAGCGCCGACAGCAGGAGTGCGAGCGCGTTTGTGAGCGTGTCCGCCGTGGTGGTGCCGGCCTGGAAGACCGCGATGGGAAGGAGACCGACGGTCACCACGACCCACGCGAACCGTGTCCCGCGGAGGGCGTGGACGGCGAGCCCACCGACCGCGAGGTACGCGAGCAGCCCGGCGATGCGGGGCGCGTAGACGAGCGCCCGGGTGTCCCCGCCGACGGCCTCGGCGAGGGCCAGGGACGCCGCCTGCGGCAAGTACGGCACGGGGGAGTACGCGGAGGTGTTGGTGAACCACACGGTGGCCTTCTCGCCCGTGAGCGGAGCGTCCAACAGGCGCGGGTACGCGGTCGGGTTATCGACCTCGGGGGCGGGCTCGGGGAGGTCCGTCTCGTAGTCCTCGAAGGCGAGGCCCATCACCTGCCACACCTCGAGCGGTACCTCCCCGCCCCACGAGCGCATGCCCTCGACCCGGTCCTCGGGGATCTCCTGCGGCAGCCATCCGCCCTGGGAGACCTGGTAGGCGCGACCGTACTGGGTGATCTCGTCGTGGCCCCAGAACGGCGGTGCGGCCCAGGCGAACACCGCGCCGAAGAATCCGGCGAGGAGGAGGAAGACGACGACGGGGGCGCCGACCCACCGGCGCGGGCGGGTCGGGGCGGGTGCGGTCACGCGTTCCCCCCGGCGGGCTGACCCTCCACGGGACGGAACGGGAGGGCGGGCATCGCCAGGTAGCGCAGGCGGGCGAGTTCGCGTCGCGATCGGCGGATCCCGTCGAGGATGACGCCCGCCACGAACAGCAGCGTGGCCAGCAGGACCAGCGTGAACACCAGGAACAGGGTGGGGAAGCGCGGGACGAGCCCCGTGTCCGCGAACGTCAACAGGATGGGCACCAGCAGAACCGCGGACGCGGCGAGCAGGAGCGAGGAGAGGACCCCGAAGAACGCCACGGGGCGTTCGTGTCGGGTCAGGGTCAGCAGCAGTCCTAGGATCTTGGAGCCGTCACGGTAGGTGCGGAGCTTGGACTCGCTGCCCTCCGGGCGGTCCTTGAAGCCGACGGGCACCTCGACCTGGGGGATCCGGAGGTGGACGGCGTGCACCGTCAACTCCGTCTCGATCTCGAACTCGCGGGAGTCGGCGGGGAAGCTCTTGACGAAGCGGCGGGAGAAGACGCGGAAACCGGAAAGCATGTCGGTGACCGTCTCGCCGAAGACCCGGGAGGTGAGCCCGTTGAAGGCGCGGTTGCCGGCGGCGTGGCCAGCCCGGTAGGCGGAACCGCCGTCGCCCGCCTCTCTGCGCACCCCGAGAACGTGGTCGTAGGGGCCGGAGAGCAGGGTCTCGACGAGGTGCCCGGTGGCGGTGGAGTCGTAGGTGTCGTCGCCGTCGACCAGCACGTAGACGTCGGCCTCGAGGTCGGCGAACGCCCGGCGCACCACGTTGCCCTTGCCCTTGCGCTCCTCGGCCCGGACCTCGGCGCCAGCATGGCGGGCGATCTCCGCGGTCCGGTCCGTGCTGCGGTTGTCGTACACCACGATCCGCATCCCGGGGACCGCCGCCCGGAGGTCACGGATGACGGTTGCGATCGCCGCCTCCTCGTTATGGCAGGGGACGATCGCGACGATGTCCAGTCCTGGGAAGCGCGAGACGGGCAAGGCCAGCGGGGCCGTCGGAGACGGGGATGGCGGGTCGTGATGATCGTGCACTGGCGGCGGTTCCTGTCCGAGGTGTGTCGGGGCACGCACCGCCCTGCGGTGCTGTACCGGCCGAGCTTAGCGGCTACCCTGTGCCGGGTGGAACGGGCACGCGGGCTCGAGAGTGGCCGGACGGGGCGGAACGTCGCGGCCTTCCTCGTCGTGGGCCTCGTCGGCTTCGCGGTGGATGCGGCCACCTACAACTTGCTCGTGTTCTTCGAGTGGCACGGCTGGTCCTGGCGGACCCTCGACGGGCACGGGATCCTGTTCTCGCACCCGTTGACCGCCAAGATCATTGCGATCGCCGTGGCCACCGCCGTGACCTACGTGGGCAACCGGTACTGGGTGTTCACGGGACGGCGCGACGACGGCCATGCGCGCCACCTGGTGCTCTACACCGTGGTCAACGTCGCGGCGATCGGCCTTCAACTCGCGTGCCTCGGATTCTCCCGGTATGTCCTCGGCCTGGACAGCCCGCTGGCCGACAACGTGTCGGGCACGCTGATCGGGCAGATCGTGGCGGTGGTGTTCCGCTACTGGGCCTACGACACCCTGGTGTTCCGACGTCATCCGTCGGAGCGGGGCGACTAGCCTGGACGGCGCCGACGGGCCCTGACCGGCCCGTCCACCGAGGAACCCCGCGCCGACGCCAGGAGTGCACCCGCCACATGGACGCCACCACCGTGACCGCAGCCGCCGACCCCGCCGGCGGCGAGGCCGTCGAGCGGGACCTGCTGCTGCAGCGCACCCTGTTCTCGGGGCCACGCAAGTGGGTGAACGACGACCTGTACGCGCGGATCCTGCGCGGCGTGGTGCGCCGCACCCGCTCCGAGCTCCACCTCGAGGCCGGCGCGGTGGCCGACACCAACACCTACTTCGGTCGCTTCGAGGCCTCGTACTGGCAGCGCTGGACCGCGGTCACCGAGCTCACGATCCGCGTGACCCTGGAGTCCGAGGGTCAGGTGGACGTCCTGGTCCGCGCCTCCGACATCGGCTCGCACGTGCGGACCGTGGACGTGGTCCACCACCACGGCGAGGGCATGGCCGTCCTCCACGTGCCGGTGGACACCTACACCGACGGCGGCGCGCTGTGGCTCGAGTTCCACGCCGTGGACGCCCCGGCCACCGTGTCGGAGGTGGAATGGGGAACCACGACGACGAGGCCGGTCCGTCGCGCCGCCGTGGCCATCTGCACGTTCAACCGGGCCGACGACTGCGCGGCCACCGTCGACTCGCTGGCCTCCGACCCGCTGGTCGCGGACCTCATCGACGACCTCTACGTGACCGACCAGGGCACCGACCTCGTCGAGACCCGCGAGCAGTTCGCGCACGCCGCCGAGGAGTTCGGTGACCGGCTGCACTATCTGCGCCAGCCCAATCTCGGCGGCGCCGGCGGGTTCAGCCGCGGCCTGTACGAGGCCACGGCGCCGGAGGCCCCCGGGCCGGTGGACGTGCTGCTCATGGACGACGACGTCCGCGTGGAGCCCGAGACCGTGCTGCGCCTGTTCGCCTTTGCCGCCGTCACCCGGGAGCCGATGCTCGTGGGCGCGCAGATGCTGTACCTGTTCAACCCGGACTACCTGCTCGTGTCCGGCGAGCGGACCGACCTCGCGCGGCTCAAGGGCGGGCTCGACTCCGACGAACTGGCCCTGCGCGACCAGTCGGTGGTGGAGGAGAAGCAGGAGCGGCGGATCGACGCCGAGTACAACGCCTGGTGGTCCTGCGTGATCCCCGGCGAGGCGGTGGAGCGGGTCGGTCTGCCCATGCCGTTCTTCTTCCAGTGGGACGACATCGAGTACGGCCTGCGCTGCCGCCAGGCCGGGATGCCCACGTGCACCCTGCACGGGGCCGCGGTGTGGCACGCCGACTTCTACTGGAAGGACGGCGACGACTTCGGCCAGTTCTTCTCCCACCGCAATGCCCTGACCACCGCCGCGATCCGGCAGGGGATCGCGCCGCGCGACATGGCCGCCGTCCTCGGGCGCAGCGTCCTGCGCGCGATCGCGGCCATGCAGTACGGCCTCGCCGCCACCCGGATGCGTGGCATCGAGGCGTTCCTCGACGGGCCCGACGGGCCGAACGGCGTCGCCGACGGCGGGCAGGCGGCACTCGCGGCGATCCGCGAGGAACGGTCGGCCTACCCGGAGACCGTCAAGCTTCCTGTGGACGCGCTGCCCGCCGGCATCGGCGTGGAGCGCAAGGTGGGCATCCCCCGGGAGAACCGCGAGGACCAGGTGTTGGCCAAGCGTCTGCTCGTCCAGAAGCTCGGGCGGCAGCGGCGCGGCGTGGTCGCGATCCCGTACGAGGACTCGGCCTGGTGGCACGTCTCGCTGTTCGACGAGGCCTACGTCACCGACGCCTCGCAGACCGGCGTGCACCACCGCAAGGTCGATCCCGCCCGGGCGACCGAGCTCAAGAAGCGGCTGGCAGCGTTGCTCGCGCGGTTCGTCCGCGAGACGCCCGCCGTGCAGGAGCGGTGGCGGGCCGCGCAGCCGGAGCTGACCTCGCGGGAGAACTGGGCGCGGCTCTACGGGATCTGACCGCGCGCCGCTCCGTGGACTGATCGGGGCCGCCCCACGCGTTTTCCACAGCCCCCGGGCGCATCCACAGGCGGTCCCGGATCCGGGCCCGGACCCGGGGGAGCGGCGACCCGCGTGCCGCAGAGTGTGGGCATGAACGCACCCTCGCGCCCGGTCCCGACAGCACCCCGCCCGATCCCGACCTCCGCCGCTTCAGTGCCGCGCTTCCCGCGCGGCCCCCTGACCTCCGCCGAGCTCGCCGCGGCCGTGCCTGACCGGCGGGCCCGCGACGGCTACATCCGGATGTGGCACGGCATGTACCGGCGCGCGGACCAGCCCGACGACCTCCGCCTGCGCGCTGTCGCCCTGGCCCGGTCCTGGCCGGAGGGCGTGCTCCGCGGGCGTAGCGCGGCGTTGCTGTGGGGCGACGACTCCGCACCCGGGGACGCGCCGCCGGAGATCTGGCTGCCGGCCACCCGCAGGGCGGTCCCCGGCCGCGTCTACCGGTACGGCGCGCTGCCGCCCTCGGCGGTCACCGAGGTGGACGGGCTGCGCGTCACCACGCCCCTGCGGACCTGCCGGGACCTCGTGGCGGACCTACCGCACGAGGACGCGGTGGTGGCGCTCGACCGGATGTGCGCGGCCGGCCCCGGGTTCGAGGGGCTGCTCCGCGCCGCGACGGCCCACCCGTCCGGGTCGGGTTCCGGCGCGCTGGCCGAGGTGATGCGTGATCTCGACCCGCGCGCCGGCTCACCGGACGAGGCCCGCGCGCGGCTGGTCCTGCACGTGGCCGGTCACCGGGGGTTCGTGCACGGTCACGAGGTCGAGGTCCGCCGGCGGAGGACCGTCCCCTCGCTCGCCGATCCCGATTCCCGGGTCGCGGTGGAGGTGCGCAGCGGACGGGAGTCGGTCGACGAGCGCGCCCGGGACGGCCGCACGTGGGCGGCGCTCCGCCGGGCCGGGTGGACGATCCTCGTGGTGCGGACCGACCCCGACGCGGAGCCCACCCCGGAGCCTGCCCCCGGCCCCGACGTGGGCTC
>DUTZ01000154.1 GCA_012841845.1 Actinomycetales bacterium
CGAGCCCGAGTTCACCGTCGCCGTGCGCGCCGGCGAGCGCCTGGGCACGGTCCGCTACGACCACGACGGCGACGTCCTGCGCGTGGACGCCCCGAACTGATCCCGTCACCGGCCCCGGCCGGGCCCGCGCGGGGGTAACGGAATTCTCACCCGCGGCTATCCTCGGGGCCATGGCCACCACCTCTGGCCCGGCGCCCCTCCGGGCCACGGACGCCGATCGCGCCGCTGTGCTCGACGCCCTCGACACGGCCCACGACTCCGGGCAGCTCGACCGCGTGGAGCACTACGAACGCGTCCGCGCGGCCACCGCCGCCCGCCACCTCGACGACCTCCGCCCGCTGGTGGCCGACCTCCAGGGCAAGGTCCGCCTCCCCGCCGGCCGCACGCCCGCCCGTCGGACGAACACCTCGTCGTCGTCACCCCACCGCACCACCCCCCTCTCCGCCAAGCAGATCCGCGACATCGAGGTGCCGACGCAGTGGTCCACCCGCAAGAGCGTCGGCGTGGCCGCCGTGGTCCTCGCCGGGGCGCTGGGCCTGTTCCTCGCGCTGGCGCCGCTGAGCGACGACACGCGGCCGATCGACGACCCCGGCGAGTCCGTGATCGCCCGGCCCGCGCCCGCGGGGGACGAGGGGACCGGGGGCGACGACGGCGAGGCCCGCGTCTTCGACACCCCCTCGGCGCTCTCGGCGGAGGGCCTCACCCGCATCCGCGACACCGCACCCGACGCCGCCGGCTCCGAGGTGGCCACCGACCTCGTGGTGTACCCCGAGTACGCGGTCCTCACCTGGCCCGACGTGGAGCACCCCAGCCGCGAGTTCCGCATCACCTACCGCGGGGGCTGGGACGACCGCGACGACTCGCCCGCCTCACCCCTGCCCGACCCGACGTTCCGGATCGCCGACATCGACCCGGCCCTCGTCGCCTCCGTGGTCCGCGGCGCCCCCGAGACCCTCGGGATCCCCGACCCCACCAGCACGTACGTCATCATCGACGCCGACGAGCAGGGCCTGCCCCAGTACCAGGTGTACGTGAGCAACGACGTCCACCTGAGCGGCTACCTGCTCGTGGACCACACCGGAGAGCCCAAGAGCATCCACGCCCCGTAGACGGCCTCCTCAGTCGAGAAGATCCAGGTAAGCCTTCCGAGCCTTCATTGCGTGGATGATCTCGATAGAACCATCGTCATACCGCAACGCGGCGATCTCGCGCACCCGACCCACAGTGTCGAACCCCAGGGCAAGAATGCGTTGTGGATGGTCATCGTCGAGTGGACCGGTCAGCAGCGGAGAATCGAATGCGGTGCGAATCTCCCCTTCGGTCAGGCCATGCTTGAACGCCGACCGCCGGAGGATCACGAGGCCGAGGCCCACTCCGCGAGTGCCCTGCGGATCGCGTCGGACCGGTTGAGGTGCTCGCGCTCCGCACGTGCCATCACGGCTTCGAGCTCAGCGTCCGTCAAACGGACGGGGACGACCTTGGACGTGCCACCCGCGCGAACCGGCCTGCCCATTCGCGGGCGGAGCCATTCCGGGTCATATCCCTTTTCCGCCTCGTCGACCCACTTGTCGATCTGGCTCTCGGTCACATCGCGACCCTCGATCTTCCGCTCCATGGCGACTAGTGTAATACGAATGTCCTCGGCGGTCACCCCCGCGCACGTGCCGTGCCCTAGACGCCCCTTCCAGGGCACCCCAGGTCAGCGCGCCGCCGCGCCGGCGGCCCCGCCGAAGCCCGTCAGTCGAGGAGCGTCGCGAGCTTCTCGATCTCCTCGACCGACCGGCAGGTCACGACGAGCATCGTGATGCCGGCGGCCTCCCACTCGGCGATCTGCTCGCGCACCGACGCCTCGTCGCCGATGATCGCCGTGGCCTCCACCATCTCGTCCGGCACCGCGGCGGCGGCCTCGTCCTTGCGGCCGGAGCGGAACAGGCGGGTGATCTCCTCGACCTCGTCCGCGAAGCCCATGCGGCGGAACGCCTCGGCGTGGAAGTTCTTCTCCTCCGCGCCCATACCGCCGGCGTACAGGGCGGTGAACGGCTTGTAGGCGTCGAGCACCGCGCGGCGGTCGTCGGTGATGTGGAGCTGACAGAGGAACGCCACCTCGAAGTCCTCGCGGGTGCGGCGCGCGCCCGGGCGGGCGAAGCCCTCGTCGAGCCAGGCGTTGAACTCCGACGCCGTGCGCGGAGAGGCGAGGAAGCCCAGCCAGCCGTCGGCGATCTCCGCGGCCAGCGCCACGTTCTTGGGGCCCTCGGCGCCCAGCCAGATGGGCACGTCCTCGCGCAGCGGGTGGACGATCGACTTGAGCGGCTTGCCCAGGCCGGAGGCGTCGTCGCCGGCGTACGGCAGCGTGTACGCCGGGCCGTCGGAGGTCACCGGCGCCTCCCGCCGCAGCACCTTGCGGATGATGTCGATGTACTCCCGCGTCCGCGCGAGGGGCTTGGCGAACGGCTGGCCGTACCAGCCCTCCACCACCTGCGGCCCCGAGACGCCCAGGCCCAGGCAGAAGCGGCCGCCGGACAGGTGGTCGAGCGTCAGGGTGCTCATGGCGGTGGCGGTGGGCGTGCGCGCGGAGAGCTGCACGACGGCGGTCGACAGGCGGATGTTCTCCGTCATGGAGCCGTACCAGGCCAGCGGCGTGAAGGCGTCCGACCCCCACGCCTCGGCCGTGAAGACGGTGTCGAACCCCGCCCGGTCGGCGGCCACGACGAGCTCCGCGTGGTTGGCGGGCGGCTGCGCGCCCCAGTACCCCAGCTGCAAGGCGAGTTTCATACGCCCATCATGCACCCTCGCCCGCGGGGGCCAGGAGCATGGCGGTCACCGTGGCGACGGTCTCGTCCACGGGGGTGGAGTCCTCGTCGTCGTCGACCCTCCGGCGCTCCTCCTCCGCGACCAGGGAGAAGAGGACGACGACGAGGTTCTCGATCCTCCGGCCCAGCACCCGCCCGGAGAACGGGAGCTCCTCCCCCAGCGCGGCCAGGACGCGGCCCGTGACCGGCCAGCTCGGGTCCGCCGGACCCTTGCTGCGGAACACCTCGAGGTGGCGGACGCGGTCCACGAAGCGGGCGTAGTGCGTGGCGCCGTCGGCGTAGGGCACGAGCAGCATCGGCTCCACCAGCACCCGGACCAGGGCGGGCACGTCACGCTCGCGGCCCTGCGCCTCGAGGTCGGCCAGCATCTCGCCGCGGCGCGCCTCGAGCGCCACCAGGCGGCGGGCGAGCACCGCCTCGATGAGCCCGTCGCGGGAGTCGAAGTGGTACTGGACCGCCGAGTTGTTGCGCTGGCCGGCCGCCACCGCGATCTCGCGCAGCGGGATGTCCGCGCCGTGCTCGGCCACCAGCCGCTCCGCCGCGTCGAGCAGCGCGTTCCTCGAGGACCGTGGCATGGAGCGCCTCCCGGGTCGTGGTGCCGGCGCCGGCCGGTCGTCGGGCCGGCGCCGTGGTGCAGGTTGCCGGATTAAGCGTAGCCGCTTAATCTCGTGCGCATGACCTCGATCCCACAGCCCGACACCGTCCTGCCCGCCGACGCCCCCGAGATCAGCGACACGGTGGACGTGCTCGTCGTGGGCTGCGGCATCGCCGGCGCCTGCGCCGCGGTCGAGGCCGCCACCGCCGGCGCCCGCGTCCTCGTCCTGGAACGCGCCGGCGCCCCCGGCGGCACCACCGCCATGGCCGGCGGCCACTTCTACCTGGGCGGCGGCACCGCCGTACAGCAGGCCACCGGCCAGGAGGACACCGCCGAGGCCATGGCCGACTACCTGCGGCTCATGTGCCCCGAGCCCGACGAGGACAAGATCCGCGCCATGTCCGGCGACAGCGTGGAGCACTTCGACTGGCTCGAGGCGCTGGGCTTCCAGTTCGAGCGCAGCTTCTTCCCCGGCAAGGCGGTGATCCAGCCGGGCACCGAGGGCCTGATGTTCACCGGCAACGAGAAGGTCTGGCCCTACCGCGAGCAGGCCACGCCCGCCCCGCGCGGCCACAAGGTGCCCGTCCCCGGCGACACCGGCGGCGCCTCGATGGTCACGGACCTGCTCGTCAAGAAGCTCGGCGAGCTCGGCGTGGAGATCCGCTGCGAGACCGGGGCCCGCCAGCTCGTCGTGGACGCCGACGGCCGCGTCGCCGGCGTCGTGTGGCGCTCCCTCGACGGCCGGGAGGGCACCGTCCGCGCCGACTCCGTGATCCTCGCCGCCGGCGGGTTCGTCATGAACAAGGAGATGGTCGCCGAGTTCACCCCCGGCCTGTCCAAGAAGGCCTACCCGCTCGGCACCCCCTACGACGACGGGCTGGCCATCGGCCTGGGCATGTCCGCCGGCGGCGACACCGCCTTCATGACCGAGGCCTTTGTCACCGCCCCCGTCTACCCGCCGTCGATCCTGCTCACCGGCATCATCGTCAACGCCGAGGGCAAGCGCTTCGTGGCCGAGGACTCCTACCACTCCCGCACCTCGCGCAGCGTGCTCGACCAGCCCGACGCCACCGCCTACCTCATCGTGGACTCCGAGCACATCGAGCACCCCGAGATCCCCCTCGCGCCGTTCATCGACGGCTGGGAGACCGTCGAGGAGATGGCCGAGGGCCTCGGCCTGCCCGTCGACGCGCTCCGCGAGACGCTCGAGAACTACAACCGCCACGCCGCGAACGGCGAGGACCCCGAGTTCCACAAGCACCCCGACTGGCTGGCCGCCCAGGACACCGGCCCCTGGGGCGCCTACGACCTGCGCTTCGGCCACGCCATCTACGCCGGCTTCACCCTCGGCGGACTCACCTGCGACGTCGACGGCCGCGTCACCCGCACCGACGGCTCCCCCGTCGAGGGCCTCTACGCCGCCGGCGCCTGCGCCTCGAACATCGCCCAGGACGCGCGCGGCTACTCCTCCGGCACCCAGCTCGCCGAAGGGTCGTACTTCGGCCGGCGCGCCGGACGCCACGCCGCCGCGGCGCGCACCTCGTCGTCGTCGACCTGACCCGGCCCCGCTGTTCCCGGCCCCGTCTCCGGCTCCGCTGTTCCCGGCCCCGCTGATCCCGGCCCCGCCGACCCCACCCGAAGGGACCCCACCATGACCTCCTCCATCCGCGAGATCGACACCGGCGCCGCCCCCGACCGCTTCGCCCGCGGCTGGCACTGCCTCGGCCTGGCGCGCGACTTCCGCGACGGCAAGCCGCACGCCGTCGAGGCCTTCGGCACCAAGCTCGTCGTGTGGGCCGACGCCGAGGGCACCATCCGCGTCCTCGACGCCTACTGCCGCCACCTCGGCGGGGACCTGTCCGACGGCGAGGTCAAGGACGGCAACGTGGCCTGCCCGTTCCACGACTGGCGCTGGGGCGGCGACGGCAAGTGCAAGGGCATCCCCTACGCCAAGCGCGTCCCGCTGCGCGCCAAGACCCGCGCCTGGCAGACCATGGAGCAGTCCGGGCAGGTGTTCGTGTGGCACGACGTCGAGGGCCTGCCACCCGAGCCCGAGCTCACCCCGCCCGTCGTCGAGGGCTACGGCGACCCCGAGTGGAGCGACTGGGTGTGGAACACCGAGCTCATCGAGGGCTCGCACTGTCGGGAGATCGTGGACAACAACACCGACATGGCGCACTTCTTCTACATCCACCACGCCTACCCGACGTACTTCAAGAACATCATCTCCGGCCACACCGCCACCCAGCTCCTGCGGTCCAAGGCGCGCGAGGACATCTTCGGCGACTCCAAGTACTACGACCCCGAGAACCTCCTGCGCTCCGAGGCGACCTACTTCGGGCCGTCGTACATGATCAACTGGCTACACAACGACATGGGCGGCGGCGGGACGATCGAGATCGTGCTGATCAACTGCCACATTCCGGTCACGCAGAACTCGTTCAAGCTGCAGTGGGGCGTGATCGTCAAGAAGCTGCCCGGCATGGACGACGACACCGCGCGCTCCATGGCCGACGCCTTCTCCCGCAAGTTCGGCGAGGGCTTCCTCGAGGACGTGGCGATCTGGAAGCGCAAGACCGCCATCGAGAACCCGCTGCTCTGCGAGGAGGACGGGCCCGTCTACCAGCACCGCCGCTGGTACGAGCAGTTCTACGTGGACCGCGCCGACGTGACGCCCGAGATGACCGACCGCTTCGAGTTCGAGGTCGACACCACCCAGGCGAACCTGCACTGGGAGCGCGAGGTCGCCGAGAACATGCAGGCCAAGGCCGCGGCTCGGGCCAGCGGTGGCGGCTCCGGCTCGGGCGCCGGCTCGGGCTCGGGCTCCACCGAGGCCTAGGC
>DUTZ01000155.1 GCA_012841845.1 Actinomycetales bacterium
CGGGCAGATCCGCCCGGGCACCCGCGTGTGCCACACTGTGATCGGCCCGAACAGGGCCGTTCCCCCATGGTGTAATCGGCAACACTTCTGATTTTGGTTCAGACATTCCAGGTTCGAGTCCTGGTGGGGGAGCTCGACGGTCGGCCCCGCCGCGCGGAACCGCGCGGGCGCCGGCGGGTGCCGCGGGCGGTGAGGACGCGGTACGCCGCGTCCGGGGTGGCGGAGGCGGGTGTCCCCGCCCGCGAGTGGACGGGGTGGGGGATCCGAGCCGTTACCCTCGTGGGGCCAGGAGGTACACGCCCATGACAGCGCAGGACACGCCCGCCTCGCGGACGCGGATGACGGCCGCCCAGCGGCGCCAGCAGCTGGTCGAGGTGGGCCGGCAGATCTTTGCCGAGTACGGCTACGACGCGGCGACCGTGGAGGAGATCGCCGCCGTCGCCGGGGTGTCCAAGCCCGTCGTCTACGAGCACTTCGGCGGCAAGGAGGGCCTCTACGCGGTGGTCTGCGACCGCGAGCTGGCCTACCTCGGCGCCGAGATCACCGAGGCACTGAGCGGTGAGGGCTCGCGCCGCCGGATCGAGCGGGCCGCCATGGCGTTGCTGCGCTACATCGAGGAGCGCACCGACGGCTTCCGCATCCTCGTCCGCGACCCGTCCACCCCCGGCGGCAGCTCGTACTCCACGCTGCTCAACGACGCCGTGGCGAGCGTGGCCTACATCCTCGAGGAGGAGTTCGTCTCCCGCGGCTTCGCCCCCGAGACCTCCGGCGTCTACGCCCAGGCGCTGGTCGGCATGGTCTCCGGGACCGCCCAGTGGTGGCTCGACGTGCGCACCCCGCCCAAGGAGGAGGTGGCCGCGCACATCGTCAACCTGTGCTTCAACGGGCTTTCCCACCTCAACCCGCGCCCCGCGCTCGAGCCGGAGGTGCTCGAGGAGTACTCCGAGAACAGCTCGACCACACCGACCCTCGCCTCGCAGGGCCGCGACATGCGCCCCGGCCCGGCCAGCCCGTAGCATCGGCACGGCACCGCGCGGCTCAGCCCCGGCGGAACACCTCGAGCAGGAACTCCTCCTCGCGGTGCCGCACCAGCCGCGTGAGGTCGGGGTGCCGGCCCAGGGCGGCGTGCACGTCCTCGCCGCTGCACGCGTGGTCGTCGGAGCTCCCCAGCCAGTGGCAGGCAGCCACGGTCGCACCCGGGGCCGCCAGGGTGAGCAGGGCGTCGATCCGCTTGTCGAGCCCCCCGGCCGCGGTGTAGTAGAGGAACTCCGAGAGCACCAGCAGGTCACAGGTGTCGCGCGGCCACGGCTCCAGCGCATCGGCGGTGCGCACGTGCACGTGGTCCAGCCCGGCCCGCGCCATCCGCTCGCGCGCCCGCCCGGCGGCGGCGTCGACGAGCTCCACGGCGTGCACCTCGTCGCAGCGTGCCGCGAGCATCTGCGTGAGCACGCCGATCGAGCAGGCTGGTTCGAAGCACACCCGGTACCGCTCCTCGGGCAGCGCCGCCACGAGCAGGCCGTACTTGCGGCGCTCGTACCAGGACGTCTCGAAGCCCCACGGGTCCGCCGAGCCGGCGTACATCCGCTCGAAGTACTCGCCGGGGGTGCCGGCCGTGCTCACACGCCCGCCCCGCTCACGCGCCCGCCCCGCTCACACGAACACCGTCTCCTCGTCGGAGACGAGCCGCTCCACGACCCACGCCGGCAGGATCACCTCGTCGCCCGGCAGCTCGGACAGCGGCGCGATCTGCGTGGCGAACTCCGCCACGGCCTCGCGCTTGGCCACGAGCTCGGCGCGGTCCAGGGCGATCCGCCGGCGCCGCTGCCACGGCACGCGCGGATCCCCCGGTGTGGCCCAGTGCCAGGCCCACACCGGGTACTCGACCAGGCGGGCCCCCGAGGCGGCGCAGGCGGTGGCGGCGGCGCGGCCGCAGGCCTCGTGGTCGGGGTGGCCGTCGCCGCGCCAGGTGGCCACCACCCACGTGTCGGGGTCGGCCGCACCCAGCATCTCGGTCAGGGCAAAGGCGAGGGGCACCTCGTCGTCGGCGACCCGGCCGTCGGGCATCCCCAGCCGCACCGGCTCCGGCAGGCCGAGCACCGCGCACGCGCGCCGGCTCTCGGCCACGCGCCGCGCGGTCAGGCGCTGCGTCGAGTGGGTGGGGGAGTCGGGGTGGGAGGCGTCGCCGTCGGTCACGGCGATCACCTGCACCGCGACGCCGGCGCGGGCGGCCCGGGCGGCGAGGGCGCCCACGCCGAGGACCTCGTCGTCCGGGTGCGGCGCCACCACCACGAGTCGGCGACACCCGCCGGGCACCTCGAGCAGCGGATCGGGTTCCCGGCCGGCGAACCACGCCTCCCAGTCCGCTGACGGGGTGCCCCGGTCGGCGGCGTCGAAGTCGACGCTCATCCCCGCGCCCAGCCGCC
>DUTZ01000156.1 GCA_012841845.1 Actinomycetales bacterium
CCGGGGTCGACGAGGCCGGCCGCGGGTCCTGCGCCGGTCCACTCGTGGTGGCGGCCTGCGTCCTCGGCGACCGGCTCCACCCGGAGCTCGCCGAGCTGGACGACTCCAAGAAGCTGCCCGCCGCCGTCCGGGAGCGGCTGTACGACGCCGTTCTGCGGCGCGCCGCGGCCACGGCGGTCGTGGTGATCGACCCGGCGCGCATCGACGAGCGGGGCATCCACCGCTGCAACATCGAGGGAATGCGCCGCGCGGTGGCCGCGCTCGACCCGCGGCCCGGCTTCGTCCTCACCGACGGCTTCGCGGTGGACGGTCTGGGCTGCCAGTCCACCGCGGTGCCCGGCGGCGACGCGGCGATCGCATCCATCGCCGCCGCGAGTGTCCTCGCGAAGGTCACGCGGGATCGGATTATGGTGGACCTCGACTCCCGGTACCCCGGGTACGGCCTGGCCGCGCACAAGGGGTACGGAACCGCGGGTCACGCCAGGGCGATCGAGCAGCTCGGTCCCAGCGACATCCACCGCATGTCGTACGCCAACGTCCGTCGCGCCGCGCAGGCGCATTCGAGGAGCAGCACCCTATGAGCGCCGAGGATCTGGAGAACTACGAGACCGAGATGGAGCTCTCGCTGTACCGCGAGTACCGCGACATCGTCGGTCAGTTCACCTACGTCGTCGAGACGGAGCGGCGCTTCTACCTCGCCAACGCCGTCGAACTGATCCCGCGGTCGGCCGACGGCGAGGTGTACTTCGACGTCCGCATGTCCGACGCGTGGGTGTGGGACATGTACCGACCTGCGCGTTTCGTCAAGTACGTCCGCGTCCTCACGTTCAAGGACGTCAACATCGAGGAACTGGACAAGCCCGAGCTGCGCCTGCCCGAGTAGGCGCCGCCCGCGTTCTCCACAGCCTTCCCGCGCCTCCACAGGGCGCCCCCGGCCCGGCCCGCCACGCGCGGTCCGGGCCGATCCCGTGCGGCAGGGTGGGCCCCGGCGTCCCGGACGGGCCGGGCGTCGAGGCGGGGGAGACGCGATGGCGGGGGACGGGACGACGACGGCGTGGGACCGGCGCCGGGAGACCGGGCGGCTGGGGGAGGCGTACGCGGCGGAGCTGCTCGAGGCGCGCGGCTGCGAGGTGCTCGACCGCAACTGGCACTGCCCGCGCGGGGAGCTCGACCTGGTGGTGCGGGACGGCGAGGGGCGGACGCGGTTCGTCGAGGTGCGGACGCGGACGGGCAGCGGGTTCGGCACGCCCGCCGAGTCCGTCACCACCGAGAAGCTGCGACGGGTGCGCATGCTCGCGCGGGAATGGCTGGCCGCCCACCCCGGCGGGTGGCGGCAGGTGTGCTTCGACGTGGTGGCCGTGGACCTGCGCGACCCGGACCGGCCCCGCCTCGAGGTGTTCGAGGACGTGATCTGACGTGGCGCTCGGGCGGACGTGGGCGGTGGCGCTCACCGGGATCACCGGGCGGCTCGTGGAGGTCGAGGCCGACGTGGGCCGCGGCCTGCCCGGGGTGAGCATCGTGGGGATGCCGGACTCGGCGGTCATGCAGTCCCGCGAGCGGATGCGCGCGGCGGCCGCCAACTCGGGTCTGGCGTGGCCCACGGGGAAGGTGGTGCTCTCGCTCTCGCCGGCGTCGCTGCGCAAGTCCGGCGCCGGGTTCGATCTGGCCCTCGCCGCGGGCGCCCTCACCGCGTCCGGAGAGCTGCCCGCCGCGGGGTTCGAGGGCACCGTCCTGCTCGGCGAGCTGGCCCTGGACGGGCGGGTGCGGCCGGTGGCCGGGGTGCTCCCGGCGATCCTGGCCGCCCGCGAGGCAGGGCTACCGCGGGCGATCGTCCCGGTCGAGAACCTCGCCGAGGCGCGACTGGTCGCCGGGATCGACACGGCCGGCGTGGGGTCGCTGCGGATGCTCGCGGACTGGAGCCGCGGCCTCGGCGACCTGGTGGCGCACGCCCCGCCCGCGGGTGATGGTGACGACGACGCCCACGATCTCGCCGAGGTGCACGGTCAGGAGGACTGCCGCCGGTCCGTGGAGGTCGCGGCGGCCGGCGGCCACGCGCTCCTGTTGCGCGGCGCACCGGGCACGGGCAAGACGATGCTCGCGCGGCGCCTGCCCGGGCTCCTGCCGGACCTGGCCGCGA
>DUTZ01000157.1 GCA_012841845.1 Actinomycetales bacterium
CGCTCGGCCACCCGGAACCGCCGCGGCTCGCCCGCCGGGTCCCTGCCGGGTTCGACGTCGACGGGGCAGGCCCCGCGCCCATCCCGCAGCGCCGCCCCCGGATGGTCCGGGGGAAGGGCCTCCACGGCCGTCGTCTCGACCTCGTGGTCCCACCGCGCGACCAGGTCGTACCGGAAGGCGATCCGGTCGCCCACGCGTCCGAGCAGGTCGGCCACGGGCACCGCCCACTCGTCGATCGGGCCCGGCTCCCCGTCCGTGGCCCCGTCGCCGTCAGGCAGCACGACGATCCGGTGGCGGTGCAGGTTACGCCAGCCCATGGCCGCGAGGAGCACGTCGACGAGGTCCTCCACCGTGAGGTCCCCCGCCACCTCGAGCCGTCGCCAGACGGGGGGCCGGGCGCCGGCCAGCCGCACCTTGAGGGTGAGCAACGCCGCGGCGGGATCGGGGGGTGCCATGGCTCCACCGTAGACGCGCCGGGCACTACCCTGGGGCGGGACATGACGCTCTTCCGCCCGACCCGTTCCCGCGCCACCACGACCCGCGTCGACCTGGCTCCGCTGCGCGTGCGCCCGTGCCGGGACCTGTGCTCGTGGCACCGCACCCCGGTCGAGCGCCGCGGCGAGGCGATGTTCGCCTGCCGCGGCTGCGGCTCGCAGTGGGTGCCGGGCGAGCACTGGACCCCGCGCGACCGGGACGGCGCCGTCCCCCCGGACATCCTCGCGATCCGCCGGGCGGAGGCCCCGGAGGACGCGGCCCCCTAGGGTGGACCCATGACGTCTACCCCTCATACCGACCCCGCCCCCGCGACGCGCGGCGGCACCGTCGACGCCGTGCTGCGCCGGAGCGCGGCCCGTTTCCCGGAGCGCACCGCGCTCACCTTCGCCGACCGGCGGTGGACCTACGCCGAGCTGGACGCGGCCGTCGACAGGGTGGCCGCGGCGATCCGCGCCCTGGGCCTCGAGGACGGCGCCCGGGTGGCCGCGTACGGCGTGAACTCCGACGCCTACCTCCTGGCGTTCCTCGGCGTCTCCCGCGCCGGCTACACCCACGTGCCCGTCAACTACGCCCTCACCGGCGAGGAGCTCGAGTACCTCCTCACCGACTCGGGGGCCTCGCTCGTCCTCGTGGACCCGGCGCAGCGCGCCACACTCGACCCCGTCGTCGAGCGCCTGCCGGGGATCGAGTCCATCAACCTCCTGCCGTCCGACGACGCCCCGGCGGGCGGCAGCATCCTCGACGTCGCCCTGGACCCCGTCGGGGGTGAGTCCGTGACCTCCCCCGCGGACGGCGATGCGCTGGCGCAGCTCCTCTACACCTCGGGCACCACGTCCCGTCCCAAGGGCGCCATGATGACCCACTCGGCACTCGTCCACGAGTACGTGAGCTGCATCCTCACCCTGGACCTCGCCGCGGACGACGAGCCGCTGGTGACGATGCCGCTCTACCACTCGGCGGCGATGCACGTGTTCGCGCTGCCGTACCTGTCCCTCGGAGCGACGGTGCACCTCATGGCCGCGCCCGACATCCCGGAGATCCTCCGGCGGGTCGAGGCCGACCGGATCGGGTCGCTCTTCCTCGCCCCCACCGTGTGGGTCCCGCTGGCCTCGCACCCGGACCTGGAGACCCGGGACCTGTCGAGCCTGCGCAAGGCGCAGTACGGCGCGTCGATCATGCCGGTGACCGTGCTCCAGCGGCTCCGTGGCCGGTACCCGGAGCTCGGCTTCTACAACTGCTTCGGGCAGTCCGAGATCGGGCCGCTGGCCTGCGTCCTGCGGCCCGAGGAGCACGACGCGCGCCCCGCGAGCGCCGGCCGGGCCGCGTTCTTCGTCGAGACCCGGGTCGTGGACGAGACCGGCGCCGAGGTCGCGCCGGGCGAGCGCGGCGAGATCGTCTACCGCTCCCCGCAGCTGTGCCGCGGCTACTGGAACAAGCCCGAGGCCACCGAGGAGGCCTTCCGCGACGGCTGGTTCCACTCCGGGGACCTCGTGGTGCAGGACGACGAGGGCTACATCGAGGTCGTCGACCGGATCAAGGACGTCATCAACACCGGCGGCGTGCTCGTCGCCTCCCGCGAGGTCGAGGACGCCGTCTACCGGGACGAGCGCGTCGCCGAGGTCGCGGTGATCGGCACCCCGGACGACAAGTGGATCGAGGCCGTCACCGCGGTGGTCGTGCTCAAGGACGGCGCCGAGGCCACGGAGGCGGAGATCATCGACGGCACCCGGGGACACCTCGCACCGTTCAAGGTGCCCAAGCGGATCGTGTTCGTGGACGAGCTCCCGCGGAACCAGTCGGGCAAGCTGCTCAAGCGCGAGCTGCGGGGGTAGCGCGCGGTACCGGCCCGGGTCGTGACCCGTCCCACCCCCTCCACCGCCGCCGCCGACGCGGCGTCGCGATCCGACCTACCCTGGACGATAGGTGATGTACCCCACACCGGGTGGGTGCACACGAGACCAGGGAGGTCATCATGGGAAGGTTCGACGGCAAGGTCGCCTTGATCACGGGGGCCGCGCGGGGGCAGGGGCGCAGCCACGCGCTCAAACTCGCCGAGGAGGGGGCCGACATCATCGCGGTGGACATCTCCACCCAGGTCGCGACGTGCCCCTACCCCACCGCCACCGCGGAGGATCTCGCCGAGACCGTCCGGCAGGTGGAAGCGCTCGGTCGCCGCATCGTGGCCCGCGAGGCCGACGTCCGCGACACAGAGGCGCTGCGGACCGCGGTCGACGCGGGCGTGGCCGAGCTCGGCCGGCTCGACGTGGTGTGCGGCAACGCCGGCATCGCGAGCTTCGCGCCCGGCGCCGACATGTCGGACGAGATGTGGGAGGAGATGCTCGCCATCAACCTCTCCGGCGTGTGGCGCACGTGCAAGGTCGCGATCCCGCACCTCCTCGCGTCCGGCGGCGGCTCGATCGTCCTCACCAGCTCGCTGGCCGGCCTCAAGGGGCTGGCCGGCATCGCCCACTACGCCTCCGCCAAGCACGGGCTGCTCGGGCTGATGAAGGTCCTGGCGGTGGAGTACGGCGAGCAGGGCGTCCGCGTCAACACCGTCCACCCGACCAACGTGGACACCGACATGATCATGAACGACGCCACGATGGGCC
This sequence comes from Actinomycetales bacterium, assembly GCA_012841845.1. Lineage (GTDB taxonomy): Bacteria > Actinomycetota > Actinomycetes > Mycobacteriales > Mycobacteriaceae > Dietzia. The sequence continues at coordinate 3,105 of DUTZ01000157.1, forward strand.
AGTTCGGCGCCGACGGCGGTGACGCCAAGGCGGCGTTCGCCGAGTCGGCGCGGCAGATGCACCTGCTGCCCGTCCCGTGGGTGGAGTCGATCGACATCTCCAACGCGGTGGCCTTCCTCGCCTCCGACGAGGCCCGGTACATCACCGGCGTCTCCCTGCCGGTGGACGCGGGCGCCGCGATCAAGTGACGGCGACACCGTCGGATACCGCGCGGGCCGGTCAGCCGATCCGCGCGAGGATCTCCTCCGCCACGGCGTCCGCGGCCTGCTCGGGCACCCAGTGGCCCACGCCCGACAGGGCGACGAACCGGTAGTCGCCCGTGACGCGGGCGGCGCAGCCCTCCGCCGCCGTCCTGCCGATCGCCATGTCCTCCTCGCCCCACACGTAGGTGGTGGGCACGGTGACGTCCGGCAGGTCGGTGCGCCGCATCGCCCGGTACCAGTTGAGCGCCGCGGTGAGCGCGTCCCGGTCGCCGAGGACCGCGAGGTGGGCGTCGACGAGCTCTGCGGGCACGTCCGCGCCGAACAGCGCCCTCATGCGGTGCGCCCCGTCCTCGAGGAGGACGTCCTCGGCGCGGCCCTCCTGCCGGAAGAGCCCGAAGTACGCGGACTTCTCCTGCTGGACCGGGTCGGCGAGGATCGCGTCGGCGAAGGCGGTCAGGTGCGGCACCGAGACGGCCGTGAGCGCCTCCACCCTGCCCGGGTGGTGCGCCGCGAGCCACCACGCGACCGAGGCGCCCCAGTCGTGGCCGGCGACGTGCGCGCCGTCGAGGCCCAGGTGGTCGAGGACCGCCAGCGCGTCGGCACCGAGGTGGTCCAGGGCGTACGCGTCCACCCCGGCGGGCCGGGCGCCCGGCGAGTACCCGCGCTGGGCGGGCGCCACCACACGCACCCCGCGGGGCACGAGCCGCTCGGCGACCGGGCCCCACTCCCACGGGGTCTCGGGGAAGCCGTGCAGCGCCAGCACCGTGGCGCGGGGCGCCGCGTCCGGGGACCAGTCGAGCACGTCCAGCGTGCCCACGTGGACGGGGACGGTCAGACTGCGGGGTTCCATGGGGCGGACCCTAGCCGCTCGCGGCGCTCAGCGCCGCCGGGTCCCGCCGGGCGGCGAGTCGGCGCCGGTGCCGTCGGCCGGGACGTCGCCGCGCCGCCGGTCGTGCCAGTCCCGCACCAACCACATCTCCACGACGAGCGGGTCCACCGCCGCGTGCCGCGCCCACGTCGAGACGACGTCGAGGTAGCGCTCGTACCGGCGCGGCGTCATCCGCGCGATCGACTCCACCTCGGTCCAGCCCGCGTGGACGAGTGAGGCCAGGCCCGCCGGGTCGACGGGGACGATCTCCACCTCCGACCACGCCATGGCCAGGGACGACAGGTACAGCGACGCCAGCGGGTAGCCGAGGTCGGGCACCCCACGGCCGACGCAGCCGTGCGACGCGCCGTTGCGGAGCAGGCTCATCGCGTCCGACGGGGAGTCCAGCCAGTCCACCACGTCGTGCAGGACGAGCGGGTACCCGTGTGCGGACACCGAGTGCCACGCGGGCCGGTCACGTTCGGGGACCCGGAAGTCCGGCAGACCACGCCGGATCCCGGACCGCTGCGGGTGCCCGGCGAGCCAGGCAGCGCACATGTACAGCGCGATCACCGACTCCTCGAGGCTGCCCCGGGCACGCCGGCCGGCGGCCCACAGGTCGCTGCGGCGCAGGTAGCCGCGCCCGGACTCGACGACCCCGCCGTCCGGTCCGCCCGCGCGCAGGCGGAGGTCGATCCCCCGCTCCGCCAGGCGGAGGTTCCACAGGTCGAGGTCGACCTCCACGTACTCGTCCGCCACCAGCAGCGCCGGGGGCTGGGCGCGACACCACTCGAGGCAGGCCGCGGGCAGGGCCGGGACTGGTCGTGCTCCGATCGTCGTCATGCCCCGCACCATGGCACAGGGGTACGACACGATCCGCGGCCCGAGGCCGGAGGCCCTACTCGAACGCCTCCGGCGGCGGACACGAGCACACGAGGTTGCGGTCGCCGTAGGCACCGTCGATCCGGCGTACCGCGGGCCACACCTTGGGCCGCCACGACGAACCGAGCGGGTAGCCGGCCACGCTGCGCGGGTAGGCGTGCTCCCACTCGTCGGCGGAGACGCTCTCGGCGGTGTGGGGCGCCCCGCGCAGCGGGTTGTCCTCGACCGTCCACTCCCCGCTCGCCACGCGGTCGATCTCGCCGCGGATGGCGGCCATGGCGTCGCAGAACGCGTCGAGCTCGGCCAGGTCCTCGCTCTCGGTGGGCTCCACCATGAGCGTGTTGGCCACCGGGAAGCTCATCGTGGGCGCGTGGAAGCCGTAGTCGGCCAGCCGCTTGGCCACGTCGTCGATCGAGATGCCGACCGAGTCGATGAGCGGGCGGAAGTCGAGGATGCACTCGTGCGCCACCCAGCCCCCGTCGCCGGAGTACAGCACCGGGAAGTGCTCGCCGATGCGGCGGGCGAGGTAGTTGGCGCTCGCGATGGCGGTGAGTGTGGCCCGGCGCAGCCCGTCCGCCCCCATCATGCGGACGTAGGCCCAGGTGATGGGCAGGATCGACGCGGAGCCGAAGGCCGCGGCCGAGACCACCGAGCCCGATCCGAGGCCCTCCTCGTAGGGGTGGCCGGGGAGGAACTCGCGCAGGTGTTCGGCCACCGCGACCGGCCCGACGCCCGGGCCGCCGCCGCCGTGCGGGATGCAGAACGTCTTGTGCAGGTTGAGGTGACTCACGTCGCCACCGAACCGGCCCGGACGGGCCACGCCGACGAGGGCGTTGAGGTTGGCGCCGTCGATGTAGACCTGGCCGCCGGCGTCGTGGACGACCGCGCAGATCTCCTCGATGTCGTGCTCGTACACGCCGTGGGTGGACGGGTAGGTGATCATGATCGCCGAGAGCTCGTCGGCGTGCTTCGCGACCTTCTCCCGCAGGTCGTCCACGTCCACGTCGCCGTTGGGTCGGCAGCCCACCACGACGACCTTCATGCCGGCCATGACGGCCGAGGCCGCGTTGGTGCCGTGCGCGGAGGACGGGATGAGGCACACGGTCCGGGCGTCGTCGCCGCGCGAGCGGTGGTAGTCGCGGATCGCGAGCAGGCCCGCGTATTCGCCCTGGCTGCCCGCGTTGGGCTGCAGGCTCACCGCGGCGTAGCCGGTGATGTCGACGAGCCACTGCTCGACGTCGGCGACGAGCTGCCGGATGCCGGCGGTCTGCTCGGCGGGCGCGAACGGGTGCAGCCGGTTGAACTCCGGCCACGTGATGGGCTCCATCTCCGTGGTGGCGTTGAGCTTCATGGTGCACGAGCCCAGGGGGATCATGGTGCGGTCCAGCGCCATGTCCTTGTCCGACAGCGCGCGCAGGTAGCGCAGCATCGCGGTCTCGGTGCGGTAGCGGGTGAACGCCTCGTGCTGCAGGTACCCGCTCGTCCGGTCGCCGTAGGCGGGGTCCACGAGGACCTCGAGGCCGCCCGCGTCGGAGACGTCCTCGACGCGGCCGCCGAACGCCTCGAGGACGAGCGCCACGTGGCCGGAGGTGGTGGCCTCGTCACACGCGACGGACACGTGGTCGTCGTCGACCTTCCACAGGTTGATCCCGCGCTCGGCTGCCGCGGCGAGCACCTCGTCCGCGCGGCCGGGGATCTCGGCGAGGACGGTGTCGAAGAAGTCGGCGTGGACCACCCGCACCCCCGCGGCGACGAGCCCGTCGGCGAGCACGCCGGCGTGGGCGTGGACGCGCCGCGCGATGGCGGCGAGCCCCTCGGCGCCGTGGTACGAGGCGTACATCGCGGCGACGACGGCGAGGAGCACCTGCGCCGTGCAGATGTTGCTCGTCGCCTTGTCGCGCCGGATGTGCTGCTCGCGGGTCTGCAGCGCCAGACGGTAGGCCACGCGGCCGTCGGCGTCGGTGGACACGCCCACGAGCCGGCCCGGCAGGTTGCGGGCGTACTCGGTACGGCACGCGAGGTAGCCGGCGTGCGGGCCGCCGAACCCGAGCGGGACGCCGAAGCGCTGGGTGGAACCGAAGCACGCGTCGGCGCCCTTCTCCCCCGCCGGGGTGAGGACGGTCGCGGCGAGCAGGTCCACGCCGGCGGCCACGAGGACGCCGCGCTCGTGGCACTGCTCGATGAGCGCGGACACGTCCGCGACGCGCCCCGAGGCACCGGGGGTCTGGACGAGGGCGCCGAAGAACTCACCCTCGGGCAGCCCGTCGTCGACGAGGTTCGCGGTGACGATCTCGATGCCGAGCGGCTCGGCGCGGGTGGCGAGGATGGCGGCGGTCTGGGCGAAGACGTCGGTGTCGACGGCGAAGCGGGGGCTCTTGCTCTTACGGTTGGCCCGTCGCAGCATCGTCATGGCCTCGGCGGCGGCCGTCCCCTCGTCGAGCATCGACGAGTTGGCCATGTCCATGCCCGTGAGGTCGGAGACCATGGTCTGGAAGTTGAGCAGCGCCTCGAGGCGGCCCTGGCTGATCTCCGGCTGGTACGGCGTGTAGCCCGTGTACCAGGCCGGGCTCTCCACCACGTTGCGCAGGATGACGCCCGGGGTGAGCGTGTCGTAGTAGCCCTGGCCGATCATCGAGACGGCCACGGTGTTGCGGTCGGCGAGCGCGCGCAGCGCGGCGAGCGTGTCGGACTCCGAGAGCGGCTCCGGGAGGGCGTCGATGCCAGCGGCGCGACCGTCGGGGCCCACCTCGTCGAGGATGACGGCGGGGACGGCGCGCTCGGCCAGCTCGTCGAGTGAGCCCACGCCGATCGTCTCGAGGATGCGGGCCAGTCCGTCGGTGTCGGGCCCAAGGTGGCGGGCGACGAACTCGCCTCCGGTGCGTGCGGTGTGCGGGGTGGTCGTCAACGGTGCTCCTGAGAAGGGCGGGCCGCCCTCCGGTGGGCGGCGCGCGGGCCGGTCGTACCCTCTCCGCTCTGTCCCGTGCCGGGCCGCGCCGGCGCCTGAGAGATTCGACCGGGACCGCGGACCGCGGCCGGTCTTTCCCCGTGGGCGGGTGGTCGGTTCCACCGCTCTCCAGAGGCGTCCGTTCGACTCACGGTCCGGGTGCCTGAGAGATTCTCGGAGAGGAGTTGCTCCTTCGGCGCCCGCGGCCGGCTGCCGCGGGGCTCTCCCGTGCGTCGCGTGAACGCAGTCCCGAGTCTAGACGCAGACGGCGCCGCCGCCCGCATCATCGCGGGAGGCGGCGCCGTCCGGTCGTGGAGCGCTAGCCTGTGCGGCGGTTGGCGCGGGCGCGGCGGCGGGCGGCGAGCTCGTCCTCGACCACCTCGACGACGTCCTCCTCGGACACCGTCTCGGCGGGGAACTCGGAGATCGAGCCCGCGAGCTCGCGCATGGCGCCGCCGATGCCGATACCGAACACGCCCTGACCGCCCTGCAGCAGGTCGAAGACCTCCTCCTTGGAGGTGCACTCGAACACGGTGCGCCCGTCGGAGAACAGGGTGATGGTGGCGAGGTCCTGGACCCCGCGGGAGCGGATCTGGTCCACGGCCTTGCGGATGTTCTGCAGCGAGATCCCGGTGTCGAGGAGCTGCTTGACGATCTTGAGGACGAGGATGTCCTTGAAGGAGTAGAGGCGCTGGCTGCCGGACCCGGCGGCGTTGCGGATCGAGGGGACGACGAGGTCGGTGCGCGCCCAGTAGTCGAGCTGGCGGTACGTGATCCCGGCGACCTGGCAGGCGATGGGGACGCGGTACCCGGTGGTCGCGTCCGGGATACCGTCGTCCGGGAACAGACCGGGCTGCACCTCGTCCAGCGTGGCCTGCATGGCCTCGGCGGTCTCCCCGAGGAGACCCTCGGCTTCCGTACCGGTGGAGGACGACTCCGGACCCCGGGTGTGGTCGGCCACGATTGCTCCCTCACGAAAGGTGGTCTGTCGTCGCGGCCGCGACGACAGGATGCCGGACACGAGCCGGCGCCTGAACCCGTGAACCCCATAGGTGTAGTTCACTGAAGGTCACGCTAGGCCCGCGACCGCCACCGATCAACAGGACACGCGGAAAACCTCAACCTCAAGTTGAACTTTAGGCTTGGCTCTCACCTGCGTATTGGTGCCAGTGGTGCTCTCGTGATCACGGAACCGCCTGCGCACGACGCTCAGGAGGTGGAGCCGCCCGGCTCCTCCGGCCCGTCGCCCTCGAGGAAGTCGTCCGCGCTCACCTGGTCCAGGAACTCGCGGAACGCCTCGACCTCCTCCTCGCCGCCCTCGGCGAGCGAGAGCCCCACCTCGTCGAGCACCTCGCGGCTCACGAGGACCGGCGACGACGTCCGCAGGGCGACCGCCACCGCGTCGGACGGCCGGGCCGACACGCGGCGACCGGCGTCGAAGACCATCTCGGCGAGGAAGGTCCCCTCGGACACGCCCACGATCTCCACGCGCTCGAGCGGGTGCGAGAACGTCTCCAGCAGGGTCGCGAGCAGGTCGTGCGTGAGCGGCCGCTCGGGCCGCACCCCCTGCTGCTGCAGGCTGATCGCGGCGGCCTCGGCCGCGCCGATCCAGATGGGGACGTACCGGCCGCCGTCGCGCTCCTTGAGGACGAGCACCGGGGCGTACTCCGGCTCCTCGAACCGGATACCGACCACGTCCACCTCGCGCATGTTCTGTCTCATGTGCTCCGCCTCTCCCACGTCTCCAGCCTAACCGCGATCGCCCGCCGGGGCGCGCGCGTCAGGAGTCGAGCGCGTGCCGGACGGCCACCGTGACGAGCGTGGAGTGCAGCGCCACGGAGAGCGCCGCGATCTCCCGCGCCAGCTCGGCGGCGCGGTCGCGCGCGTCGGCGTCACCCTGGCGCGCCACCGGACCGGCGATCTGGGTGATGAGCCCGGTCTGGCGGTCCGCCGCCGTGCGGAAGCCGCGCAGGTGCCGGACGTCCACCCCGTGCGCGGCCAGGTCGTGGGCCGTGCGTGCGACGAGCACCGCCTCGGGGTCGTAGAAACCGCCGGGGCCGGCCACGACGAGGCCGGCGGCCACCAGCTCGTCGACGAGCGCGGCGTCGACCCCGGACTGGTCGATGACGTTCTCCCGGGTGAGGCGCTTCTGCGCGTCGCTGCGGAAGTCGTCCGGCACCGAGCCGGGCACGCCGTCCGCGCCCGGGCGCGGCACCAGCGCGGTGGTCGAGCCGTCGGCGATCGCGGCGTCGAGGGCGTCGAGCTCCTCACGGATCACCTTGAGCGGCAGGTACCGGTCACGCTGGGCGGTGAGCACGTAGCGCAGCCGCTCCGCGTCCGCGGCACTGAAGCGGCGGTAGCCGCTCGCGGTGCGCTCGGGCGTGACCAGTCCCTCGTTCTCCAGGAACCGGACCTTCGACACCGTCAGGTCCGGGAACTCCGGACCGAGAAGGGCGATGACGCCGCCGATGGAGAGGGATCCCCCGTCCGCGGCGCCGTGTCCGGCGGCCGTCACCGACCGGGCGTACCGGTGAGGAAGACGAGGCGGAACTTGCCGATCTGGACCTCGTCGCCGTTCGACAGGGACGCCGAGTCGACCGGCTCGCGGTTGACGTACGTGCCGTTGAGGGAGCCCACGTCCACCACGGTGAAGGCCCCGCCCTCGCTCCGGAACTCGGCGTGCCGGCGGCTCACCGTGACGTCGTCGAGGAAGATGTCGCTGTCCGGGTGCCGCCCGGCCGAGGTGGTGGCCTGGTCCAGGAGGAAGCGCGAGCCGGCGTTGGGGCCCCGCTTGACCACCAGCAGCGCCTGCCCCTCGGGCAGGCCCTCCACGCCGGAGACGGCGGAGTCGGACTGCGCCGCCTGCTGGTCGGACTCGTTGAGGAGCTCCGCACGGAACACCGAGGTGGTCTCGGCGGTCGCCTCGGGCATGTTCTGGTTGTCGCTCACGTTCGTCTCTCCTCGTCCGAGCCCCGATCGGGGGCTCTGGCGTCCAGTGCTGTCGATTCTATGTCGGACGGACCGTCCGCGGGGGGCGGGGCGGGGTCTGCCCCGCTCAGCCCTCGGTGACCTTGGCGTATCCCTCGGAGTCGAGGGTCTGCTCGAGCTGGGCCTCGAGATCCTCGGCGTCGGAGACCTCGAGCACCACGATCCAGCCCTCCCCGTACGGGTCGGAGTTGACGAGCTCCGGCGAGGCCTCGAGCGCGGCGTTGACCTCCACCACCTTCGCGCTCAGGGGCGCGTAGAGGTCGGACACGCTCTTGGGCGACTCGACCTCGCCGAACGGCTCACCGGACTCGGTCTCGCTGCCCACCTCGGGGAGCTGGACAAAGACGATGTCGCCGAGCTTGGACTGCGCGTACTCGGTGATGCCCACGCGGACCCGCGTGTCCGACACCCGCTCCACCCACTCGTGCTCCTCGGTGTAACGGAGCTGGTCGGGGATGTTCTGATCGCTCACTGACGTGCCCTTCTCGCGTGGCTCACTGCCGGTTTCACCTGGCGACATTACACACCGACACGGGCCTCGGCGTCAGTCGATCCGGGCGGACGCCGACGACTTCGGTGGTACCGCCCGCGCGACCCGCCAGGCCTGCCACAGGTAGATGGCACCGCTCCACAGATAGAGACCGACCCCCCAGTACAGGCAGGCCTGCCCGAGGATCCACAGTCCCTCGCCCCCGGGCACCCCCGCCTTGCCGGCGAGCAGCAGCGGGAACGACCAGAACAGCGCGAAGGTGGCCGCCTTGCCGAGGTAGATGACCTCCGGGTCGATCCCCCGGCGCCGGTACAACGGCAGCGTCGCCACGAGCAGGGCGTCGCGCACGAGCAGCACCACGACGAGCCACACGGGGATGTAGCCGGCCACCGCGAACACGACCGGGACCACGGCCACGAGGAGGCGGTCCGCGATGGGGTCGAGGCGTTCCCCCCACGTCGAGCGCATGTTCCAGAGCCGGGCGATCTTGCCGTCGAGCCAGTCGGACACCACGAGCGCGCCGAGGATCCACAGGCCCAGGCGCGGGTCGTCCCAGACCAGGATGCACACGACCAGCACCGGGATGAGCGCGATGCGACCGAGGGAGATGACGTTGGGCAGCGTGAGGAACCGGTCGCTGAGTGCCGGCTCGTCGTCGCCGGACCGGTCCGGTCCGACACCGGGGGGTACTGCCGCCGAGAGGTGCCCGTCGCGCGGCGGCGGGATCCGGGCGCCGAGGACGCGCCCCTCCCCGGTCCGCCATTCGCGCAGGTCGGTCTCTCGCCTGCCCTCCCGCGCCGCGTTCATCGGAACGTCGACATCATTCCGGAGAAGACGTTGCCGCCGGCGGCCATCGGGTTGTCGTGCACCATGTACGTCCAGGTGGACGTGGGCCGCGCCATGGCGTTGGCCTCGAGGTCCACCCCGGTGTCGGTGAAGGAGATCGTGGCGAAGGTCTCCTCGGACTCCCGCACGGCGTCCGCCGCGAGGTCCCGGAAGTGGTCGATCGCGATCCGGTGGAACTCGTCGAGCGGGTTCTCCCGCCCGAGCGCGCGCAGGTGGATGGACTCGCGGACGTCGTTCATCGTCTCCAGGTGCCGGGCCCAGCCCATGTCCAGTTGCCAAAGCATGATCTCGCGGCAGCCCCGGACCACGGCGTCGCGGCCGTGCGCCTCGACGAGCTCCTCGGTACGCGCGGGGTCGTGTGCGCCGAGTTCCTCGAACGCCCGCTCCGTCCGCAGCAGCGTCGAACGCCGCTCGGCGAGGATGTCGCGCTGCTCGGCGAGCAGTCGGCTGTAGCGCCACGTGTTGGAGTGGATCTCGAGCATCTGCCCCTCGGTGACGCGCTGGGCGTGGTCCACGGCGTCGCGGCCGCGATTGCCCTTGAGCTCACCGGTCATCCGGTCGTGGGAGGTGGGGATCTTCTCCTCCTCGAGGGCCGCCACCACGACGTCGTCCTCCATGGAGGCGAAGAACACGGAGCTACCCGGGTCGCCCTGACGGCCTGCGCGCCCGCGGAGCTGGTTGTCCAGCCTCTCGGTGCGGTGCCGGCCGGTGCCCACCACGTGCAGGCCACCCAGTTCCACCACCTCGTCGCGCCGGGCCTCGTCGGAGCCGCCGAGCCGGATGTCGGTGCCGCGGCCGGCCATCTGGGTCGAGACGGTCACGTGGCCCACGTCGCCGGCCTCGGCGATGATCGCCGCCTCCTCCTCGTCGTTCTTGGCGTTGAGCACCACGCACGCGACGTCCTTCGCGGCGAGGCGGGCGGCGAGTTCCTCCGACTCGGCCACGTCATGGGTGCCCACGAGCACCGGCCGGCCGGTCGCGTGGACGGTGGCGATGTGCTCGACCAGCGCCCTGTTCTTGCTGTCGAGGTCGATGTACGTGCGGTCGGCCTCGTCGAACCGCACGCACGGGGTGTTGGGGTCGATCTGCGAGACGCCGAGCGAATAGAACTCGCGGAGCTGCGCGCCGGCGGCGAGCGCGGTGCCGGTCATGCCGCACACCTTGTCGTAGCGGCCGATGAATGCCTGGACGGTGATGCTGTCGAGGATCTGCCCCGCCTCCGAGACCGTCACGCCCTCCTTGGCCTCGACGGCGGCCTGGAGCCCGTCCGGCCAGCGCTGGAGTTCGGCCACCCGGCCGCGGGAGGCGTTGATGAGCTGGACCCGGCCGTCGCGCACGATGTAGTCCACGTCGCGGCGGAGCAGGAAGCAGGCGTGCAGCGCCACGTTGACCTGGACGAGGGTGGTGCCCACGTGGACCGTGTCGAAGAGGTCGGCGATCCCCAGCTCGGTCTCGATCGCGCGGGCGCCGTCGTCGGTGAGGAAGATGTTGCGGCGCTCGGAGTCCGTCTCGTAGTGGCGACCCGGACGCAGCTTGCGGACGGCGGCCAGCACCTCACCGGTCGGGGCCTCCCCCGAGGTCGACCCGGCCAGCACGAGCGGCACGAGCGCCTCGTCGACGAGCACCGAGTCGGCCTCGTCCACGATCGCGACGTCGGTGGTCGGCGAGATGAGGTCGGCCGGGTCGGTGACGAGCTGCTCGCGCAGGACGTCGAACCCGATCTCGGAGACGGACCCGTAGGTCACGTCGCACGCGTACGCGGCCCGCCGCTGCTCACGGGTCGAGGACTCGGTGACGTGCCCCACCGAGAGCCCGAGGAGCTCGAGCATGGGTCCCATCCACCGGGCGTCGCGCCGCGCCAGGTAGTCGTTGACGGAGATGACGTGCACGGTGTGTCCTTGCAGGGCGTAGCCCGCCGCCGCGACGGCGCCGGAGAGGGTCTTGCCCTCACCGGTGGCCATCTCCACCACGTCGCCGGCGAACATGCGCAGGGCGCCCTGCATCTGGACGTCGAACGGGCGCAGGCCCACCGCCCGCGTGGCCGCCTCGCGGGCCAGCGCGAGGAAACGGGACAGGTCCTCGGCCGACTCGCCGAAGAGTGTGAGGCCGTGGGCGGCGTCCGGGAACTGCTCATCCGGCAGTTCCGCGGCCCACTCGTCGAAGGCGTGTGAGGCCTCGACGGCGCTCTGGGCGCGCGAGGTGTCGCGGCCCTGGGTCGAGCCCATGAGCTTCCAGAAGCGGTTGGCGAATCCCACGCGCGCGGTCCTTCCCGGTCACGGTCTAGTCGGTCCCACGTTACGCACCCGTGGGCGGGACCCGCCCGGGGCGTGCCGCTAGCGGTCGGGCTCGATCTGGCCCCGCAGGCGTCGCATGGCCTCGGTGGAGAGCATCCGGTCCCCGGCGCGGGCGGCGAGGTGCTCGGCCGCGACGTCCGCCGGGGTGGGCTGGTGGGTTATCTGCAAAACAGCAGGGTAGA
>DUTZ01000158.1 GCA_012841845.1 Actinomycetales bacterium
CGGCGCGGGCGGCGGCCAGCTCCGCCGGGGTGTCGAGCAGCAGCTGCAGCGTCGGCACCGGCAGCCCGAGCCGGCCGTACTCGAGGTCGCCGATCCACTCCACGACCTCGGCCTCCCGCTCCGGGCCGAGACGCGCGGCCGTGTACGCGGCGTTGGACGCCACGTAGCGGTCGAGCAGCACCACGTCGTGCCCGGCCCGCAGCGCCGCGATCTCGTCGCGCGCCGCGTGCCGGTCCAGCGCGAACAGCAGCGCCATGGCGTGCGGGGAGTCGGCCGTCCCGGCCTGGCCGCCGTGCAGGGCGTCGGCGGCCAGGTCGGCGTGGAGCGTGCCGTACCGGGGAAAGGCGAGTCGGCCCACCGAGAGGCCGCGGGCGGTGAGCTCGGCGACCAACGTCGTCGTCAACGTGTTCTTCCCGGCCCCGTCGAGCCCCTCGACCACGACGAGCGGCGCGGCCACCGGTGCCCCGTCCCCCACCGGGATCAGTAGCGGTAGTGGTCGGGCTTGTACGGGCCGTCCACGTCCACGCCGATGTACTCGGCCTGGTCCTTGGCCAGCCGCGTGAGCGTGCCGCCGAGCGCCTCGACGTGCAGCCGCGCGACCTTCTCGTCGAGGATCTTGGGCAGCAGGTGCACGCCGATCGGGTACTCGTCGGCCTTGGTGAACAGCTCGATCTGGGCGATCACCTGGTCGGAGAAGCTGTTGGACATGACGAACGACGGGTGCCCGGTGGCGTTGCCCAGGTTGAGCAGGCGCCCCTCGGAGAGCACGATGATCGACCGGCCGTCGTCGGCGAAGGTGAACTCGTCGACCTGCGGCTTGATCGTGGTGCGGGTGACGTCGGCGGCGGACTCGAGGCCGGCCATGTCGATCTCGTTGTCGAAGTGGCCGATGTTGCCGAGGATCGCCTTGTTCTTCATCCGCCGCATGTGGTCGAACGTGATGATGTCCTTGTTGCCGGTCGCCGTGATGACGATGTCGGCGGACTCGATCGCCTGGTCCACGGTCACCACGTCGAAGCCGTCCATGAGGGCCTGCAGCGCGTTGATCGGGTCGATCTCGGTGACCTGGACGCGGGCGCCCTGGCCGGCGAGCGCCTCGGCGCAGCCCTTGCCCACGTCGCCGTAGCCGCAGACGAGCGCCTTCTTGCCGCCGATGAGCGCGTCGGTGCCCCGGTTGATGCCGTCGAGCAGCGAGTGGCGGGTGCCGTATTTGTTGTCGAACTTGCTCTTGGTGACCGCGTCGTTGACGTTGATCGCCGGGAACGGCAGCACGCCGGCCGCGTGGAACTGGTAGAGGCGGTTGACGCCGGTGGTGGTCTCCTCGGTGACGCCCTTGACGGCTTCGCCGACGGCGGTGAACTTGCCGGGGTGCTTCGCCACCGACTCACGCAGCAGCGCGTGGAAGACCTTCTCCTCCGCCGACCACGCCTCGTCGTCGGACGGCACGGCGCCGGCGGCCTCGAACTCGGTGCCCTTGATGACGAGCATCGTGGCGTCGCCGCCGTCGTCGAGGATCATGTTGGGCTCGGTGTCCGGCCACGTCATGATCTGCTCGGTGCACCACCAGTACTCCTCGAGCGTCTCGCCCTTCCACGCGAACACCGGCACGCCCTGCGGCGCCTCGGGGGTGCCCTCGGGGCCCACGACCACCGCGGCCGCGGCCTCGTCCTGGGTGGAGAAGATGTTGCACGAGGCCCAGCGGACCTCGGCGCCGAGCGCGGTGAGCGTCTCGATGAGCACGGCCGTCTGCACCGTCATGTGGATCGAGCCCGCGACGCGCGCGCCGGCGAGCGGCTGCTCGGCGGCGTACTCCTCGCGCAGGGCCATGAGGCCGGGCATCTCGTGCTCGGCCAGGCGGATCTGCTGGCGGCCCGCCGCCGCGAGCGACAGATCCGCCACCTTGAACTCGACACCGTTGACGGACTGCACCTGCAGATCAGCGGACATGTGCGCGACCAGCTCCTCGCTTATCGGGAAAGACTTCGCCCGCCACACTAGCGGGTGCCCCGTCACCGCCCCCGGGCCGCCGCCGCCCCGCCCACGCGGGTGCGGAACACCGTCGCCCCCTCGGGCGCGGCGAGCGTCACCTCCGGCGTGGACGCGGCCACCCAGACGGCGGTGCCGGGACCGTGGTCCACGGTCTCCCCGCGCTCGGTCACGCGCACGGTCCCGGCGGTGCACAGCAGCACCTCGGGGCCGGCCGGGCGGTACGTGAGCGGCCCCGCGCCGGGGGCCAGCTCGATGCGCGAGAGGGCGAAGTCGGGGGCCGGGGTCGGGTACGCCAGCTCCCCCGGCAGGCCGCCCTCCGCCGGCACCGGGCGGACCGTCGGGTCGTCGAGCGGGGCGAACTCCAGAACCCGCATGAGCTCGGGGACGTCCACGTGCTTGGGCGTGAGGCCGCCCCGCAGGACGTTGTCCGAGTTGGCCATGACCTCGACGCCGACCCCGCGCAGGTAGGCGTGCAGGTGGCCGGGGCCGAGGAACACGGCCTCGCCGGGGCGCAGGACGACCCGGTTGAGCAGCAGCGCCGCGAGGACACCGGGGTCCGCGGGGTAGCGCTCGGCCAGCTCGACCACCGTCGTGGCCACCGCCGACCACGGGGCGGTGACCCCCGCCGCCGTGAGGTAGCCGACGGCGGCGGAGACGAGGTCGGAGATCACCGCCGCGAGGGCCGCGTGGGGCATGGTGACGAAGGTCGTGAACACCGCGCGGATGCCCGCCCGGTCGGGTTCCGCGGCCAGCATGTCGCGGTACGGCCGCAGGCCCGGGACGTCCAGCGCGTCGAGCAGCGCCAGCGTCCGGTCGACGGGCCGGAACCCCACGAGGGCGTGGAACTCGGTGAGCGCCACGAGGACCTCGGGCTTGTGGTTGGCGTCGCGGTAGTTGCGGTCATGGGCGTCGAGCGCGACCCCGCGGGCGTCCTCGGCCGCGAACCCCTCACGGGCGAGGTCGAGGGACGGGTGGGCCTGCAGCGAAAGCGCCTGCTCGGCGGCCAGGAGCTTGACGAGGAACGGCAGGGTGCCGCCGTGCTCGGCCAGGACGCGCTCCCCCAGCTCGCCCTCCGGGTCGGCCGCGATCCGCTCGTCCAGCCCGCGCCCGTCCGGGCAGCGCGACGGGCCCGAGTCGTGGGCGCCGAACCAGTACTCGGCCACCGGGTGCGGGGCCGGCGAGACGCCGCCACACAGGTCCGGCAGGGCGGTCCGGGAGCCCCAGGCGTACGCCTGGACCACCGGGGCGAGGGAGACCACGGGTCACAGACCCCCGACCAGCAGGTAGGCGGCGGCGATCTCCGTGCGTGCCATGAGCGCGGCCACCCTTCCGCTGAACGGGGCCGGGACGTCGCCGACCGTGTCCCGGCCGCGGTCGGTGACCCACTCGAGGTCGGTGAGCGGCCCCGCGGCCGGCCGGACGAGGTCCTCGTCCGCGCCCAACACCATACCCAGGTGCCGGACGGACCGATCGTCCCACGTCCCGTCGAGTTCCTCGTCGTGGAAGAGGCGCGCGAGCGGGTCCGCGGCGGGACGCCCCGCGGCGCGCTCGGCCTGCCCGCGGACGGCGTCGGGGATC
>DUTZ01000159.1 GCA_012841845.1 Actinomycetales bacterium
CGCCTACGGCCCGTGGGCCCTCGTCGTGGGAGGCAGCGAGGGCGTGGGCGCCGAGATCGCGCTCCACCTCGCCGACGCGGGCGTCTCCTCCGTCCTCGTGGCCCGCAAGCCCGGGCCCCTCGAGGAGACCGCCGCCGCCGTGCGCGAGCGGGGACGGGGGCACGGGGTGGAGTGCCGGACGGTGTCGGTGGACCTCACCGAGGAGGGCTCGACGGCCCGGATCGCGGACGCCACCGCGGACCTCGACGTGGGCCTCGTCGTCCTCAATGCCGGCGCCAACACCTACGGCGCCGAGTTCGCGGATTCGGACATGGAGCAGGTACAGAAGGTCATCGACCTCAACATCACCTCGCCCCTGGCCCTGCTGCGGCACGTCGCGCCCCGGCTGCGCGAGCGGGGCCGCGGCGGGATCGTGGTGATGGGCTCGATGGCCGGCTACCTGGGCCACGCCGACATGAGCATCTACTCGGCCGCCAAGGCGTTCTCCCGCGTGTTCGTGGAGGGCCTGTGGCTCGAGATGCGCGCGCACGGCGTGGACGTGGTGGAGGTGATCCTCGGCGTGACGCGCACGCCCGCGATGGTCCGCGCCGGGCTCGACCTGGACCTGCCGGGGATGACCGTGAGCGAGCCGGACGACGTGGCCCGCGAGGTGCTCGGCGCGATCGGCTCCGGGCCCGTGTACGTCTGCGGCGGCGAGTCCAACCGGGCGGGCGTCGCGTTCTCCTCCGGCACCGAGCGCGGCCGGATCGTGGCCGGCGCGGCCAAGCGGATGAAGGCCCTGCGCGAGGGCCGCTGACGCGCCCCCGCGCTACTCCCCCGCGACCTGCTCGGCGGTGACCCGGGACTCCTCCTCGGCGGCCATCCGCTCGGCGAGCGTGCGGGGGACGACGAACATGCCCGTGGCCGACGCGCAGAGCCGGTCGCCGGCGTGCAGCTCGGCCTCGGTCCAGATCTTGCGGTCGTCACGCCGGGTGACACGCGAGGTGAATACGAGCGGCTGCCCGAGCGGGGTCGTCGAGTGGTAGCGGACGTCCAGCTCGACGGTCATCGCGGGGATGCCGGCCACGGCGTTGGCCACGCCCAGCATCTCGTCGATCACCATCGCCACCACGCCGCCGTGCACGCAGCCGGGCGGGCCGTGGTACTCGTGGCCCAGGGTCAGCTCGGCGCGGATCGAACCGTCGGGCATGATCTCGGGCTCGAGCGGCGGCGCGATGGGGTTGATGTTGCCGATCACCGGGTTGGTGCCGATGACGTGCGGGTCGTGCCAGCGCGCGTGGATCCGCAGGTCGGACGGGGTGGCGCGGGTCTCGAGCTCGTCGGCCACCCGCCGCAGGGCCTCGGTGGCCCCGGTGACGTCGCCGTCGATCGAGTGCGCGGCCGTGAGCGAGCGCAGCCGACGCAGCTGCGCCACCAGGTCCGCCATCTCGCCGGCGTGCTCGGTGAGCAGGTCGATCCGCTCGCCGCCGGCTGCCGTGTCGTCGTTGTCCATGCCGCGTGACGTTACCCGCCCGTCAGCCGCCGCCGGTTCTCGCGGAGCAGGTCGCCGGGCAGGACGAAGAACCCCTCGGCCGTGGCGCAGAGCCGGTCGCCGGTCCACAGCGCGCCCTCGGACCACACCTTGCGGCCGTCGCGGTGCACCTGCCGACCGGTGATCACGAGGGGCTCGAGGATCGGCGTCGGCGAGCGGTAGTCCACGTCCAGGTAGACGGTCATCCCCGTGTGGCCGGCGTGGAAGTTGGCGCGCCCCAGCACGGCGTCGAACAGCAGCGCCACCACGCCGCCGTGCACGCACGCGGGCGGCCCCTGGTACTCGAGGCCGAGCGTCACCTCGCCGCGCATCGTGCCGTCGGCCAGCAGGTCGAACTCGATCGGTGGCGAGAGCGGGTTGCCGCGCCCCGTCACCGGGCAGTTCCGGATGTAGTCGCGGTTGGCCCATGTCTCGGCCTGCCGCTCCTCGGGCGTCGCCGACGCGGCCTCGAGCTCGTCGGCGGCCCGGCGGAGCCGCTCCGTGACCGGCCCCAGGTCGGTGTGGAACACCCCGCCGGCGGTGAGGGCGCGGATCCGCCGCACCTGCTCCACCAGGTCGTAGAGGCCGGCCTCGTCGTCGGGCTGCCGGTCCACCGGCGCTCCACCACGGCGCCCCGGGTCGAGTGGGGCGAGGTCGGGGTGGGGCCTGGGGCGCCGCTCGGGGGCCGGGCCGGGGGTCGACGACGACGAGGTGGTCACGCGCCCGCCGCCCCGCGGCCTGCGCGCCGGCCGAAGAACGACCCCTCGCCCAGCTGGGTGCCTGATGCGTACGACTTGGCGTCGA
>DUTZ01000160.1 GCA_012841845.1 Actinomycetales bacterium
CGACCCGTCCGGCCCCGGCGGCACCGCCGACGCGGGAGGGCCCGCCGGGTGAGGATCCGCGAGACCGCCTGGACGCCGGCCGAGCGCACCGAGCCGGACGTCGACCTCGACGACCGCGTGCGCGCCCTCGCCGACCTGCTCCGCGGCCGGCGCGCGGTCGTGCTCACCGGCGCGGGGATCTCCACGCCGTCGGGCATCCCCGACTACCGCGGCCCGGACTCCCCCGCCCGCACCCCGATGACGTACCAGCAGTTCGTGGGCGACCCCGGGTTCCGCCGCCACTACTGGGCGCGCAACCACCTGGGCTGGCGGCACATGGAGGCGGTCCGGCCCAACGACGCGCACGTCACGCTCGCCCGCTGGGAGCGGCGCGGGCTGGTCACCGGCGTCATCACGCAGAACGTGGACCTGCTGCACCTCAAGGCCGGCAGCCGGACGGTGGTGGACCTGCACGGCACGTACGCGGTGGTGGCGTGCCTGGACTGCGGGGCCCGCCAGAGCCGGTGGGCGCTGCACGAGGAGCTCGAGCGGCTCAACCCCGGGTTCGCGGAGCGGGTGGCCACGCGCGGCGCGATCGAGGTGGCGCCGGACGCCGACGCGGTGCTCGCCGACACGGCCGACTTCCGCCCGGCCGTGTGTCCGGCCTGCGGCGGGGTGCTCAAGCCGGACATCGTGTACTTCGGGGAGAACGTCCCCTCGGCCCGGGTCGCGGCCGCCAACGCGCTCGTCGACTCGGCGGACGTCCTCCTCGTCGTCGGATCCTCCCTCACCGTCCGCTCCGGCTACCGGTTCGCGCGGCGGGCGGCCACCACCGGCACCCCGGTCGCCGTGGTCAACCGGGGCCGCACCCGCGCGCACGACGAGGCGGCGCTCACCCTGGACGGCGACTGCGTGGAGGTCCTCGCCGCCTGCGACCGCCTGCTCTGACCTCGCGGGGAGCCGGGTGGATACTGGGGCCATGCACTCACCGCTCACCCCGGACGGCGCGTGGCGCCGGCTGCTCGACGGCAACGCCCGCTACGTCACCGGCGACGCCCTGCACGCGCACCAGGACCACGACCGGCGGCTCGCGCTCGCGGACCGGCAGACCCCGTTCGCGCTGGTCCTGGGGTGCTCGGACTCGCGGGCGCCCGCCGAGGTGCTCTTCGACCAGGGCCTGGGCGACCTGTTCGTGGTGCGGACCGCCGGCCACATCCTCGACTCCGCCGTGCTCGGGTCGGTGGAGTTCGGCGTGGACGTGCTGGAGATCCCGCTCGTGTTGGTGCTGGGCCACACGCGGTGCGGGGCGGTCAGGGCCACGCTCGAGTCGATCGACCGGCACCGCACGCCGGCGGGCTACCTGCGCGACGTGGTGGAGCGCGTGTCGCCGGCCGTGTTCGAGGCCCGACGCGACCCGGACGCCGGCCCGGACGAGGTCACCGCGGAGAACGTGCGCCACACGTGCCTGGGGCTCCGGGAGAAGTCGGCCGTCCTCACCCGCGCGGTGGAGCTGGGCCGGACCGCGATCGTGGGCGCGGTCTACGACGTGGTCGAGGGGCACGTCACGCCCGTCGTGGGCGAGGGCACGGTGACGCTCGGGGCCTGACGGCCGGCGCGCCCGGGCTCAGACCGTGACGAGGTCGTCGGCGTGCACGAGCGGGCGGCCCTGCCCGCCGGCCGCCGCGC
>DUTZ01000161.1 GCA_012841845.1 Actinomycetales bacterium
CCCGCCGCCCCGGCCGCCGCCGCCCCACGAAATCGGCGACTCCGCGGCGGTATCGGCGACCCTCACAGGGGCTGCCGATCCAGCAACGGAGTCGCCGATTTCGGGGGTGAGGGGCGAGGGGCGTCGGGGCGGGGCTGGGGTCAGTCGAGCTTCTCGGCGACCTTCTTGCGCAGGACCTTGCCCATGGGGTTGGTGGGCAGTTCGTCCATCTCGACGAACTCGCGGGGCACCTTGTAGCCGGTGAGCGAGGCCTTGCAGTGTGCGCGGAGGGCCTCCGGGTCGAGGGTCGCGCCGGGCTCGGGCACGACCGCGGCCACGACCTGCTCGGAGCCGTCGGGCGTGCGCCGGCCGACGACCGCGCAGTCGGCCACGCCGTCGGCCCGGCGGATCACGGCCTCGACCTCGGAGGGGTACACGTTGAACCCGCCGGTGACGATCATCTCCTTGATGCGGTCCACCACGTGGAGGAAGCCGTCCTCGTCCTGGACCACCACGTCGCCGGTGCGGAGCCAGCCCTGGTGGAAGGCGTCCTCGGTGGCCTGCTCGTTGTCCCAGTAGCCGGGGAACACCTGCGGGCCCTGGACGAGCAGTTCGCCGGGCTCGCCGGCCGGGACGAGGCGGGACGGGTCGTCCTTGTCCACCACGCGGATGTCGGTGTCCGGGAAGGGGATGCCGATGCTGCCGGCGCGGCGCTTGGTGGACATGGGGTTGCCGACGGTGATGGGGGAGGACTCGGTCATGCCGTAGCCCTCGACCAGCAGGCCGCCGGTGGCCTTCTCCCACCTCTCGATGAGCTCGGCGGGCAGGCTCATGGCGCCCGAGAGCGAGTGCCGGATCCCGTGCAGCGGGATGCCGCGCTTCTCGGCCTCGTCGAGGATCTTGGTGTAGATCGGCGGGACGGCCGGGATGAACGTGGGCAGGTCCTTCTTGAGGATGGGCATGATGAGGTCCATCTCGGGCGTCGGCACGAGCTGCAGCCGCGCCCCCTCGGCGATCCCGAACACCACGCACAGCGTCACGCCGTACGCGTGGAACATCGGCAGCGACGCCAGGAACCGCTCCTGCCCGGCCTTGAGTTCCGGCACCCACGCGCGGCCCATCTTGGCGTTGGACACGAGGTTGGCGTGGGTGAGCATCGCGCCCTTGGGCGTGCCCGTGGTGCCCGAGGTGTAGAGGATCAGCGCCAGGTCCGAGGCCACCGGGTGCGGGTGGGAGACGGCGAGCTCGGCGCCGGACTCGAGCTCGGACCAGTCGAGGGTGCCGGGCGCGGGCCGGGACAGCTTGTTCCGCGCGGCCCGCAGCGACGGCAGGGGCAGGTACTTGAGCGCGAGGCGCTTGACGGCCGGCAGCGCGTCGAGGAGGTCCACGGCCACGATGTGCTCGATCGCGGTGCCCTCGCGGCCGGCCAGGTCCTGCACCATGGGCGCGATGGCGTTCCACGTCACCACCACCCGCGCGCCGTGGTCGACGAACGGCGCCTCGAGCTCGTCGGCGGTGTAGAGCGGGTTGTGCTCCACCACGACGGCGCCCAGGCGCAGCGCCGCGTAGAACACGACGATCCCCTGGGGGCAGTTGGGCAGCAGCACCGCCACGCGGTCGCCGTGGCCCACGCCGAGTCGGCGCAGCCCCTCGGCGACGCGGCGGACCCGGCGGCCCAGCTCGGCGTAGGTGGTGAGGCGGCCGAAGAACTCGGTGGCGGGGCGGTCGGCGTAGGTCGTGACGGCCACGTCGAACTGGTCGACCAGCGTCGTCGTCCCGTAGTCGAGCCGGGACCCGGTGCCGGGCGTGTAGTGGACCGTCCACGGCCGGTCGGCGGATTCGGGGGTGGTGCCGGCGTCTGTGGTCATGTCTGCACCGTACGTGGTGGACGTGGGGCCATAATGGGTTTATGGCTTACGGAACCCTTATTCTCCTGCGTCACGGTCAGTCCGAGTGGAACGCGTCCAACCAGTTCACCGGTTGGGTCGACGTCGACCTCACCGACAAGGGTCGCGAGGAGGCGGTCCGCGGCGGCGAGCTCCTGCTCGAGGCCGGCATCCTCCCCGACATCCTCTACACGTCGCTACTGCGCCGGGCCATCACCACGGCCAACATCTCGCTCAACGCCTGCGACCGCCACTGGGTGCCGGTCGTGCGCCACTGGAAGCTCAACGAGCGCCACTACGGCAAGCTCCAGGGCCTCAACAAGGCGGAGATCAAGGAGCAGTTCGGCGAGGACCAGTTCATGCAGTGGCGCCGCAGCTACGACACGCCGCCGCCGGCGATCGACCCGGACAACGAGTACTCGCAGTCCCACGACGTCCGCTATGCCGACCTGCCGGAGGTCCCGCTGACGGAGTGTCTCAAGGACGTCGTGGACCGGTTCATCCCGTACTACACCGCCGAGATCGCCCCGCGGCTCGCGGCGGGCGAGACGGTCATGGTGGCCGCGCACGGCAACTCGCTGCGCGCGCTGGTCAAGCACCTCGACGAGATCTCCGACGAGGACATCGCCGGCCTCAACATCCCCACCGGGATCCCGCTGGTCTACACCTTCGACGAGACCGGCGCCGTGACCAACCCGGGCGGGACGTACCTCGATCCGGAGGCCGCGGCCGCCGGCGCCGCCGCGGTGGCCGCCCAGGGCACCCAGGGCCACTGAGCGCCGGGAGCCGCCGGCCACCCCGCGGCCGCCGGACACGCCGGCATCTGCCGGACACGCCGGGGGCGCCGCGCGCGCGACCTGAGGTGACATCCGGATGAACGGCCCGTGAACCCCTGTCCACCTGCGGATATTCCGCGGGGGGACAGGGGTTCTCCGTTGTTCCCTCCCCGATGCCGCACCGTAGTATCAGGCTCGTGCAGGTCAGTCTCGCGCTCGCGCTCGCGGCGGTCACCGCGGTGGTGGGGTTCGTCGTGGGTGGCTTCGTCGTCCCCGCGATGCGGGCCCGGCGGGAGCGCAGGATGGCCGAGCAGGCCGGCCCGAGCCGCCTCGAGGTCCTGCGCGGGGTGTACGAGCAGTCGCCGTACGCGCTCGCCGTGGTGGACCGGCACCAGGACGTCGTCCTCTACAACCGTCGCGCCTCGGACCTGGGGATCGTCGACGACCGGCTCCTCGTCGAGCCGGTGTGGAACGCCGCCGAGACGACCTTCACCGACGGCGACCCCTCGACGTTCAACCTGCCCGCCAAGACCACCGTGGGTCGGCGCCGCATCCCGTCGGTGAGCGGCCGCAGCGAGATCCTCGCCGGGCACGAGGGCCAGTTCGTCGTGGTCTTTGCCGACGACGACTCCGAGCACCGCCGCATGGAGGCCGCCCGCCGCGACTTCGTGGCCAACGTCTCCCACGAGCTCAAGACGCCGGTCGGGGCCATGGCCGTGCTCGCCGAGGCGCTCGTGGAGTCCAAGGACGACCCCGACTCGGTCGAGTACTTCGGCGGCCGCGTCGTGAGCGAGGCGCACCGGCTCGGCAAGATGGTCGCCGAGCTCATCGAGCTCTCCCGCCTGCAGGGCGCGGAGCGGATCCGCGACCCCGAGCCCGTGGACGTCGACGAGGTCGTCGACGAGGCCGTCCGGCGGTCGGGCGGCGTGGCCGAGGCGGCCGGGATCGAGATCATCACCGACGCCGACTCCGGCCTCGAGGTGCTGGGGGACCGGATGCTGCTCGTCACCGCCGTCACCAACCTCATCTCCAACGCCGTCAACTACTCGCCCGAGCGGACCCCGGTGTCGGTGTCCCGGGCCGTCGACGGCGAGATGGTCTCGATCCGGGTCACCGACCGCGGCATCGGCATCGCCCCCGAGCACCAGGCCCGCGTCTTCGAGCGGTTCTTCCGCGTGGACAAGGCCCGGTCGCGCGCGACCGGCGGCACCGGGCTCGGCCTCGCGATCGTCAAACACGTCGCGCAGAACCACAACGGCGTCGTCACACTGTGGAGCCGACCCGGCACCGGGTCGACCTTCACCCTCGAACTCCCGGCCCACAGCGAGCCGGGTGACGTGGGGGCGCCGCCCCCCGTCGAATCGGTGGCCGGACACGAACTGGCAGAGAACGTCATACAACGAGAGGACCAGGTGTCGTGACCAGGGTGTTGATCGTGGAGGACGAGGAGTCGCTGGCCGACCCGTTGGCGTTCCTCCTCCGCAAGGAGGGGTTCGAGGTCACCGTGGCCGGTGACGGGCCCACAGCACTCGAGCGCTTCGAGGCCGAGGGCGCCGACATCGTGCTGCTCGACCTCATGCTCCCGGGGATGTCGGGAACCGACGTGTGCAAGCGGCTGAGGGTCTCCTCGAGTGTGCCGGTGATCATGGTGACGGCGAGGGACAGCGAGATCGACAAGGTGGTCGGGCTGGAGCTGGGCGCCGACGACTACGTGACCAAGCCGTACTCGGCGCGCGAACTCATCGCCCGCATCCGCGCCGTCCTCCGGCGCGGCGCCGACAAGGAGGCCGAGCAGGTCGACGAGATCGGCGTGCTCGAGTCCGGGCCCGTGCGGATGGACGTCGAGCGCCACACCGTCACCGTCCGCGGCGAGGTGGTGACGCTGCCGCTCAAGGAGTTCGACCTGCTCGAGTACCTGCTGCGCAACTCCGGCCGGGTGCTCACGCGCGGGCAGCTCATCGACCGCGTGTGGGGATCGGACTACGTGGGCGACACCAAGACGCTCGACGTGCACGTCAAGCGGCTGCGCTCCAAGGTCGAGCAGGACCCGGGCAAGCCGGTGCACCTGGTGACCGTCCGCGGGTTGGGCTACAAGTTCGAGGAGTGACCGGCCCGGCCGGCGCCGGTCAGGCGCGCTCGGTGGCGGGGTGCACGGCCACGATCCCGAGCTGCTCGCGCCGGCGGCACGCGGCCGCGAGCACCTCGTAGGCCTCGGCGCCGAGCAGCGCGATCAGCTCGTCGCGCAGCGAGACGTACACCGGCTCCGCGCCGACGTGCGCCTCGGGCGAGCCCGTGCAGTACCAGTCCAGGTCCAGGCCGCCGGGGCCCCAACCGCGGCGGTCGTACTCGCCGATCCGCGTGTGCAGCACCTCGACCTCGTCGGCGCGGGTCTCCCACTCCTGGGTGCGGCGGATGGGCAGCTGCCAGCACACGTCGGGCTTGGCCTCGACGAGCGTCCGCCCCGTCCGGCCCGCCATGTGGTGCAGCGCGCAGCCGGAGCCGGCCGGGAAGCCGGGGTCGTTGAAGAAGACGCAACGGCCGTTGTGGCGCCGCGTGCGCAGGGCGGGCTCGGGCTCGCCGTCGTCGCCCGTCAGCTCGTCTTCTTCGAGCCACGGCTCCAGGTCGGGCTCCCCGCCGCCC
>DUTZ01000162.1 GCA_012841845.1 Actinomycetales bacterium
GACGGCGGCCGTGCGCTCGCCGCTGGGCGTGCGGACGACCCGCAGCATCCGCCGCATGTTCTAGGCGGCGCCTCCTCCGCGGCCGGCGCAGGCGCGGCTGCGTCAGCCGAAGAAGACGCTCCCGCGCCGCGCGAGGTTGCGGAACAACGTGTTCTGGATGGTCTCGCGCACCTGGTCGGTGAGCTCGAACACGACCATCGGGTCCTCGGCCGCCTCGTCGCCGAGGTGGGCGGTCTCGATGGGCTCGCCGAACTCCATGGTCCACTTGGTGGGCAGCGGGATCCCGCCGAGCCCGCCGAGCAGCGGGAACGTGGGCGTGATGGGCAGGTAGGGCACGCCGAGCAGCCGCGCGAGGGCGGGGATCTCGCCGAGCTTGGGGTAGATCTCCTCGGAGCCCACCACGGAGCAGGGGATGATCGGGGCGCCGGCGGCGATGGCGGTGGAGACGAAGCCGCCGCGGCCGAAGCGCTGGAGCCGGTACCGATCGGCGAACGGCTTGCCCAGCCCCTTGAAGCCCTCGGGCCACACGGCCACCACGTGGCCGCCCTCGAGGAGCCGCTCGGCGTCGGCCGCGCACGCGAGGGTGGCCCCGGCGCGGCGGGCGAACGGCGCGGAGACGGGCAGCGTCATGGCCAGGTCGGCGGCGAGCAGGCGCAGCGCGCGCCCGCCGTGGTCGTGGACCGCGACGGTGGTCATGAGCCCGTCCAGCGGCAGGACGCCGGCGTGGTTGGACACGATGAGGCCGGCGCCGTTCTCGGGGATGTTCTCGGCGCCGATCACCTCGACGCGGAACCAGTGCTCGAACAGCGGGCGCCACAGCGGCAGCCACACGTGGCTGTGGAAGTGCGCGTCGAACCCGAACTCGTCCACCTCGTAGCCGCCGGTGATCCGCGTGGCCAGGACGTCGCCGGCCACGTTGATGGCGTCCACGAGGCCCGACAGGCGGCTCACGTCGCCGGTCGCCAGGGCCACGTCGACGTTCTTGGCCGCCTCCTTGACCGGGGCGAGGATCTCCGGGTCGATGGGCAGCACCTCCATGACCTGGCCGATCGCCGACCGCATCGAGGTGAGGAACCGGTCGACGATCCGACCGATCTCGGTGGCGGCGGCGTCGCTGTGGGTGGTGGCGCCGAGGAAGCCCTCGCCCACCACGCGGTCGCTGCGCGAATCGCGGCGCCCCTCGCCCCAGCGGGGCCCTCCGAGCGGCTGGCTCAGGTCGAACTCCGGGCCCCTCACGTCGTCGCCTCCTCGGCTCGTTCCGCCATTGCGCTCCGCGCCTCGAGTTCCGCCACCGTCCGGTCCATGGACTCCTGCAGCATCTCCGCCAGCGGCGCCGGGAGGAGCTTGGCGACCCGCGCGGTGGTGCGTTCGAGGGTCTTGCGGGTGACCAGCGGCTCGGTGCCCGAGTCCACGAGGTAGGCGTGGAGCGCCTCCTCGGTGTTGTACTGCGGCGTGAACCCGAACTCGGTGCGCATGCGCGTGGTGTCCACGACGCGGCCGAAGCGCAGGTACTGCAGCTGCGACGACCCGATGTCGCGCAGTCCCTCGCTGGACAGCAGCCGCGAGGCGAGCTTGAAGGTGGGCGCCAGGACCGGGAGCGGCACGTGGCCGGCCCGGCGGATGGCCTGCGAGAGGGTGAGCACGCCCTCGCCGGCGACGTTGTAGGTCCCGGGGGGCGCCCCGGTGGTGGCGCGCACCAGCGCGTCGAGCGCGTCCTGCGGGTGCAGCAGCTGGATCCGGGGGTCGTAGCCCGCGAGCACCGGCGCGATCGACGGCGCGAGCAGCTCGCCGAACACCGTGGGCTCGGGCAGGCCGAGGATCGCCGGCATCCGCAGGATCGTCACGTCGATGTCCGGCCGCTTGCGGGACATGCCGCGCACGTAGCCCTCGACGGACAGGTGGTCGAGCGGGATGCCGCCGCTCGGCTGCCGGCGCGCGGCCATGTCCTCGGTGAACATGGCCGGGTCCACGCCGGAGGAGCCGTACACGGTGGTCGAGGAGATGAGGACGAACCGCTGGACGGTCGAGGCCCGGCCGCACGCCGCGATGACGTGCATGGAGCCCATGATGTTGGCCTCCTTGACGGCCGCGCGGCCGCCGGGGGCGAAGTCGGTGTGGTGTAGGCCGGCGTGGACCACCGTGTCGATCTCGGCCTCGCGGAGGATGCCCTGCAGGCGCGGGGACTGCGGGTCCAGGCGCACGAACTCGGCGTCGCGCATCCGCCGGCGGTGCTGCGGCGACGGCTTGACCGAGTCGATGGCCAGCACGCGCTCGACGTGCCCGTGACGGAGCAGGGAGCCGACGAGATGGGCGCCGAGGTAGCGACTACCCCCCACGACCGCGACCGCACGCGCGGGCCGGGGGGCGGGGGCTGCGGAGTTCACCCGACCGAGTCTAGCGGTGGGCCCCCGGCACCGAGGCGGCCTGGTCGCAGAGACACCGATGCCCGCCACCTGTACAAGGTGACGGGCATCCGCCAGAGGCGTGAGTCCGGGCGCCTACCGGGGCGCCGCCGGACTCACTTACCGAGCTTGCGACGCTGCACGCGGGTCCGACGCAGCATCTTGCGGTGCTTCTTCTTGGACATACGCTTGCGGCGCTTCTTGATCACAGAACCCATATCGGGGCCACCTACCTGTCGACTACTGGTCTGGACGATCGACGCACCGGCGCGGGAGCCGGTACGGAACCCGTCCAGACTACCTGCTGGGCGGGGGCGTCACGAAAACGGCCCCGGGGCCCGGCGCCGGTCAGCCCGCCGAGTAGTACGAGGTGTCGAGGTACTCGTGCACCGCCTTGGAGTGCACGCGGAACGACCGTCCCACCCGCACCGCCGGCAGCTCGCCCGAGTGGACCAGCCGGTAGACCGTCATCTTGGAGACGCGCATGAGCGCGGCCACCTCGGCGACGGTGAGGAACTGCGAACCACCGGCCGCCTGCGCGCCGCTGTCCGTCTTGTCGGTAGACGCCATTGTCACAACCCTTCATGGCACGCGTCGCGCCGCAGGCTTCCCCTCCTGCGGTACGGACACGCACGTGCTGGGGATGAGCCTAGCGTGAAGCATGTGATCAATGCGACGGGTGTGGGCAAATTAGTTTTTCGACACGCCGCGCCTCCAGCGCCTCACCCGTTCTGACCAGCGGATGTGCTACCAGAACCACCCCGCGGGGGTGGCTGACATCTCACCTGTCCGGGGTTCTCAGACGTCGTCCTCGTCGTCGTCCCCGTCGGCCCGCTCCGACGCCGCGGCGAGCTGACGGGACCTCGTGGCGGCCGCCTCGACCGCGTCCGCGACCGCCGACCGCAACCCTCCGGCCTCGAGCCGGCGCACC
>DUTZ01000163.1 GCA_012841845.1 Actinomycetales bacterium
CGACGCCCTGGCAGCGGCCCTCGAGACGGCGGAGGACGCGCGGGAGTCGGCGCACCGGGAGCACGTCGAGGCCCGCCGCCTGCTCGACGAGGCGCTCGCGGACGCACCGCCCGGGCTGCTCGAGAACGCGCGGGCCTCGGTCGCGTCACTGCGCGAGGAGGAACGGCGCGCCGCCGACGAGGTGGCCCGGACCAGGGGGCTGGTGTCCCACCTCGGCGACCAGGGCCTGCTCGAGCGCAGTGAGCTCGCCGAGCGCGAGTACGACTCCGCCGAGCGGGACGACGCGGCGCTGTGGCGCCGGGCCCGCGCCGCGGACCTGCTGCACCGGACCCTCACCGAGCGGCGGGCCGAGGCGATGCGCGGCTACCAGGAGCCCTTCCACCGCGCGGTGGTGGACCTGGGACGTCTCGTCTACGGCCGCGACTTCGACGTCGAGCTGGCGGAGGACCTCACCATCACCTCCCGCCGGCTGGGCGACGAGACGGTGCCGTACTCCTCCCTGTCCGGCGGGGCGCGGGAGCAGCTCGCGCTCATCGTCCGGGTGGCGTGCGCGCGGATCGTCGGATCCGACGGGGTTCCGGTGTTCCTCGACGACACGCTGGGCTTCACGGACCCGACCCGACGGTTCGCGATGGGCGCGGTACTCGCGGCCGCGGGGGAGTCGACGCAGGTCGTCGTCCTCACGTGTGACCGCGCCCGGTTCGCCGGGATCGGGGGCGCCCGGTCGCACGTCATGGGGACCGTCCTCGACGAGGAGGGGTGAGCCCGGGAACGGCGCGAACGCGGGGGCGGGATGGTGGACCACGGCTGCGGGCCGCTCTCGTGCTGTAATAGACCAATGAGCGAGACCCGCTGGTTGAACGACGACGAGCAGCGCATGTGGCGTCGGTACAGGCACGTCAATCAGCTGCTCGAGCTCGCGATGGAGCGCCAGCTGCAGCGCGACGCCGCGATGTCCCAGTCCGACTACTCGGTGCTCGTGTGCCTCAGCGAGGCCGACGGGCCGGGCCTGCGCGCCCGCGAGCTCGGCGCCGCCCTGGGCTGGGACCGCAGCCGCGTGTCGCACCAGGTCCGCCGCATGGAGGGACGCGGACTCGTGGCCAAGGGCACCTGCGCCGAGGACGGACGCGGCACGGTCGTCAGCCTCACCCCCGAGGGGGCGCGGGCGATCGGGGAGGTGGCCCCCAAGCACGTGGAGAAGGTCCGCCAGCTCTTCATCGACGCCCTCAGCGACGACGAGGTGCTCGCGCTCACGAACATCTACGACCGGATCATCGCCCGGATCGACGAGATCGACGGCATCACGCTGCCGTCCTGAGCGGGTCCGGCCGCCGGCCGGGAACGACGAAACCCCCTCCCGATCCTGCATCGATGCAGGTGGGAGGGGGTTTCTCGCTGGTGCCCCCGAAGGGAATCGAACCCCTGACCTTTGGTACCGGAAACCAACGCTCTATCCCCTGAGCTACGAGGGCGGGATACCGGCCGCCGGGGCCGGAGGCCGTGGTCGGCTCCCCGCGGGGACACCGGCCGAACGGCGAGACCGATCGTAGCACCGGCCCGATCCGGGCACCGCATCGGACCCGCCGCCCACGCGCGGGCGGGCCGCGGGGACCGTCCGATTCCCCCGCCGACCGGCGGACACCTAGGATGGGAAGACGTGACTCCCGCCGATCTCGCCGCCGTCGTCCGCGCCGCCGTCCTCGCCGTCCTCACCGAGCGCGGGGCCGACGTCTCGGTCGTCCCCGACACGGTGACCGTGGAGCGCCCCCGCAACCCCGAGCACGGCGACTACGCCACCAACATCGCCCTCCAGCTGGCCAAGAAGGTGGGGACCGCGCCGCGCGACCTCGCCCAGGAGCTGGCACGGGTGCTGGCCGACGATCCGGGCATCGCCTCCGCCGAGATCGCCGGTCCCGGCTTCCTCAACATCCGGCTCGACTCGGGCGCCCAGGGCTCGCTCGTGGCGACCGTCCTCGAGCGGGGGGCCGCGTACGGGCACGGCGACGCGCTCGCCGGTCGCCGCGTCAACCTCGAGTTCGTCTCCGCCAACCCCACGGGGCCGATCCACCTCGGCGGCACCCGCTGGGCGGCCGTCGGCGACGCGCTCGGCCGGATCCTCGAGGCCTCCGGCGCCGCGGTGACCCGCGAGTACTACTTCAACGACCACGGCGCGCAGATCGACCGCTTCAGCCGCTCGCTGCTGGCCGCCGCGCAGGGCGAGCCGACGCCCGAGGACGGCTACGCGGGCGCGTACATCGAGGACATCGCGGCGCGGGTCGTGGCCGACCACCCGGACGTGCTCGACCAGCCGGAGGCCGAGCGGCTCGAGACCTTCCGGGCGGCGGGCGTGGACCTCATGTTCGGCCACATCAAGTCCTCGCTCGCGGAGTTCGGGACGGTCTTCGACGTCTACACCCACGAGAACTCGATGTTCACCTCGGGCGCCGTGGACCGGGCCATCGAGACCCTCAAGGGCAACGGCACCCTCTACGAGTCCGAGGGCGCGTGGTGGCTGCGCTCGACCGACTTCGGCGACGACAAGGATCGGGTGGTCCTCAAGTCGGACGGCGACGCGGCCTACATCGCCGGCGACATCGCCTACTTCCTCGACAAGCGCGAGCGCGGCTTCGACCTGTGCATCTACATGCTGGGCGCCGACCACCACGGCTACATCGCCCGCCTCAAGGCGGCCGCCGCGGCGCTGGGCCACGACCCGGCGACGATCGAGGTGCTCATCGGTCAGATGGTCAACCTCGTGCGCGACGGCGTCCCGGTCAAGATGAGCAAGCGCGCCGGCACGGTGATCACGCTCGACGACCTCGTCGAGGCGATCGGCGTGGACGCCGCGCGCTACGCACTCATCCGCTCCTCGGTGGACCAGACCATGGACATCGACCTGCAGCTGTGGGCGTCGGCGACCAACGACAACCCGGTGTTCTACGTGCAGTACGCCCACGCCCGGCTGTGTTCGCTCGCGCGCAACGCGGCCGACCTCGGCGTGACGGCCGACGGCGCGGACCTCTCGCTGCTCGTCGAGGACCGCGAGGGCGCGCTCATCCGGACCATCGGCGAGTTCCCGCGGGTGGTGGCCAGCGCCGCCGACCTGCGCGAGCCGCACCGGGTGGCCCGCTACCTCGAGGAACTCGCGGCGGCCTACCACCGCTTCTACGACACCTGCCGCGTCCTGCCGATGGGCGACGAGGAGGCGGGCCCGCTGCACGCGGCGCGGCTCGCGCTGAGCTCGGCCACCCGCCAGACCCTCGCCAACGGCCTCGGGCTGATCGGCGTCACCGCCCCGGAGCGGATGTGAGCGCGCACCCGGCCGGGCCCCGGCACGAGTTCCCGCGCGCCGCCGTCCTCGGCGAGCGGCCGGAGACCGCGGCCGACGAGATGACGCTGCCCGCCACGGTGTGGCCGCGCGGCGCGCGGCGCCGGGACGACGGCGTGGTGGAGATCGCCGGCGTGGGCGTCGACGAGCTGGCCGCCGAGTACGGGACCCCGCTGTTCGTCATCGACGAGGACGACTTCCGCTCCCGGTGCCGCGACATGGCCGAGGCGTTCGGCGGTGCCGACCGCGTCCACTACGCCTCCAAGGCGTTCCTGTGCTCCGAGATCGCCCGCTGGGTGGCCGAGGAGGGGCTGAGCATGGACGTCGCGACCGGCGGGGAGCTGGCCGTGGCGCTCGGCGCCGGCTTCCCGGCCGAGCGCGTGACCGTGCACGGCAACAACAAGTCCGTCGAGGAACTCGAGCTGGCGGTCTCCTCCGGCGTCGGCCACGTCGTCGTGGACTCCTTCCAGGAGATCGAGCGGCTCGACCGGGTCGCCGGGGCGGCCGGGGTCGTCCAGGACGTCTTCGTGCGGATCACCGTGGGCGTCGAGGCGCACACCCACGAGTTCATCGCCACCGCCCACGAGGACCAGAAGTTCGGCTTCTCCCTCGCCGGCGGCGCCGCGATGGACGCGATCCGCCGCATCTTCGACTGCGAGAACATCCGCCTCACCGGCCTGCACAGCCACATCGGCTCGCAGATCTTCGAGACCGACGGCTTCGAGCTGGCCGCGCGCCGGGTCATCGGGCTGCTGCGCGACGTGGTGGACGAGTTCGGTGCGGCCAAGACCGCGCAGATCGCGACCGTGGACCTCGGCGGCGGCCTGGGCATCAGCTACGTGGAGTCCGACGACCCGCCGCCGCTTCCCGAGCTGGCGGCCACGCTCAAGGAGATCGTCGCGAGCGTCGCCGAGTCCGAGGACCTCTCCGCCCCGCGGCTCGTGGTGGAGCCGGGCCGGGCGATCGCGGGCCCCGGGACCATCACCCTGTACCGGGTGGGGACCGTCAAGGACGTCGAGCTGTCCGGTGGGGAGACACGCCGCTACCTCAGCGTGGACGGCGGGATGAGCGACAACATCCGCACCGCCCTGTACGACGCCGCCTACGACGCCCGGCTGGTCGGCCGGTCCTCGTCCGCGGACACCGTGCGCGCGCGCCTCGTGGGCAAGCACTGCGAGAGCGGCGACGTGGTGGTGCGCGACCTGTGGATGCCGGAGGACGTCGGGGACGGCGACCTGGTGGCGGTGGCCGCCACCGGGGCGTACTGCTACTCGATGTCGAGCCGGTACAACCTCATCGGACGGCCCGCCGTGGTGGCGGTCCGCGACGGCCGGGCACGGCTCGTGCTCCGCCGTGAGACCCTGGACGATCTGACGAGCCTGGAGGTGGGACAGTGAGCGACGCAGCGGCGTCGGTGCGACCCGTGGGGGTGGCGGTGCTCGGGATGGGCACCGTCGGCACCGAGGTGATCCGGTACATGACCGAGCACTCCGACGAGCTCACCGCGCGCATCGGCGGCCCGCTCGCCCTGCGCGGGGTCGCGGTGCGCGACCTGTCCCGCGACCGCGGGCTGGACACGGCGCTCCTCACGGCCGACGCGGAATCGCTCGTGGTCCGGGACGACGTCGACGTCGTCGTCGAGCTCATGGGCGGCATCGACGTGCCCCGTCCCCTCCTCCTGGAGGCCCTCCGGCGGGGCAAGTCCGTGGTCACCGCCAACAAGGCCCTGCTGGCCGAGTACACCGACGAGCTGGCCGAGGCGGCCGACGGGTCCGGGGCGGACCTGTACTTCGAGGCCGCCGTGGCCGGCGCGATCCCGGTGATCGGGCCCCTGCGCCGCTCGCTGGCGGGCGACCAGATCGAGCGCGTCGTGGGGATCGTCAACGGCACCACCAACTACATCCTCTCAGAGATGGAGTCGACGGGCGCCGACTACGCCGAGACCCTCGCCGAGGCCGGGCGCCTCGGCTACGCGGAGGCCGACCCGACCGCCGACGTCGAGGGTTACGACGCGGCCGCCAAGGCCGCGATCCTCGCCTCCATCGCCTTTCACACCCGCGTCACCGCCGCCGACGTCTACCGGGAGGGGATCTCCCGGATCACCTCCGACGACATCGAGTCGGCGCGCGACATGGACTGCACCATCAAGCTGCTCGCCATCTGCGAGAAGGTCACCCGCCCGGAGGGCGGCCAGGCGGTCTCGGCCCGCGTCTACCCGGCGCTGCTGCCGTTGACCCATCCGCTCGCGTCGGTCAACGGCGCGTACAACGCGGTCGTCGTGGAGGCCGAGGCGGCGGGTCGGCTCATGTTCTACGGACAGGGTGCCGGCGGAGCCCCCACCGCGTCGGCGGTCCTCGGTGACCTCGTCGCGGCGGCCCGCAACAAGGTGCTCCGCGGCCGCGCGCCCGGCGAGTCCACCTACGCGGCCCTGCCGGTGGCCCCGATGGGCGAGGTCTCCACCCGGTACCACGTGCGGCTGCGGGTGGCGGACCGCCAGGGCGTGCTCGCCCAGGTGGCCGCCGAGTTCTCGACCCACGGCGTCTCCATCGCGCAGGTGCGCCAGACCGAGGTGGAGGCACCCGAGGGCGTCGAGGCCACGGAGCCGCCCACCGCCGAGCTCACCGTGCTCACGCACCGGGCCTCCGAGCGGGCCCTGGCCGACACCGTGGCCGCGCTCGCCGATCAGGAGGCCGTCACGGCCGTCACCAGCGTCATCCGTCTCGAGGGAGTGGACAACGAATGAGCAACACCCACCAGCCCGTGCACCGCCGCTGGCCCGGCCTCATCGAGGCGTACCGGGACCGCCTGCCCATCGGGGACGACTGGGAGGCCGTCACCCTCTACGAGGGCGGCACCCCGCTCGTCCCGGCCCCGCACCTGTCCTCGGTGACCGGCTGCGACGTCTACCTCAAGGTCGAGGGCCTCAACCCCACCGGATCGTTCAAGGACCGCGGCATGACCATGGCGGTCACCGACGCCAGGGCGCGCGGCCAGAAGGCCGTCCTCTGCGCGTCAACCGGCAACACCTCGGCCTCCGCCGCGGCGTACGCCACCCGCGCGGGCATGGAGTGCGCCGTACTCATCCCGCAGGGCAAGATCGCGGCCGGCAAGCTCGCGCAGGCCGTGATGATGGGCGCCACGATCATCCAGATCGACGGCAACTTCGACGACTGCCTGGAGCTGGCGCGCAAGACCACCGCCACCTACCCGGAGATCGGCCTGGTCAACTCGGTCAACCCCGTGCGCATCGAGGGGCAGAAGACCGCGGCGTTCGAGATCGTCGACGTGCTGGGCAAGGCCCCCGACCTGCACTTCCTGCCCGTCGGCAACGCGGGCAACATCACCGCGTACTGGAAGGGCTACACCGAGTACCACGCCGACGGGATCATCTCGACCCGCCCGCGCATGATGGGCGTCCAGGCCGCCGGCGCGGCCCCGCTCGTCGACGGCGCGCCGGTCACGAACCCCGAGACCATCGCCACCGCCATCCGGATCGGTGCGCCCGCGTCGTGGGACGGCGCGGTGACCGCCAAGGAGGAGTCCGGCGGCACCTTCCGCAAGCGCACCGACGAGCAGATCCTCGAGGCCTACCGCACGGTCGCCGGCAAGGACGGCGTCTACGTGGAGCCCGCCTCGGCCGCCTCGGTGGCGGGCCTGCTCGACGCGCACGCGGGCGGCGAGCTCGAGGCCGGTCAGACCATCGTCTGCACCGTGACCGGCAACGGCCTCAAGGACCCGGACACCGCCCTGCTGGGCATGCCCGAGGTCGAGCCGGTCCCGGTCGACCCGTCCGCGGTGGCCGGCGCGCTCGGTCTGGAGTGAGCGGCGTGAGCGGAACCGGACCCGAGGTCTTCGGCAGCTCCGGCGGGCGCATCCTGCCCGTGGGGCGCACGGTCACCGTCGAGGTGCCCGCGTCCAGCGCCAACCTCGGCCCGGGCTTCGACGCCCTCGGCGTGGCTCTGGGTCTGTACGACCGCATCACCGTCACCGTCATCGAGTCGGGCCTCGAGCTCGCGGTGACAGGCGAGGGGGAGGGCGACGTCCCGCTCGACGCCTCGCACCTCGTGGCCAAGGCCGTCGAGGCCGGCCTGCGGGCCGGCGGCGTCGGGGTCCCGGGAGTGCGGATCGAGTGCGTCAACGCGATCCCGCACTCGCGGGGCCTGGGGTCCTCGGCGTCGGCCGCGGTCGGCGGGCTCGTCGCCGCGGACGGCCTCATGGGGCGCGTCCTGCGCACCGAGCACCTTGTCCAGCTCTCCAGCGAGTTCGAGGGGCACCCGGACAACGCCGCCGCGAGCGTCCTGGGCGGCGTAGTGATCTCGTGGACGGAACGGTCCGAGGTCGACGTCCGGTACCGCGCGGTCCGCATGGAGGTGGACCCGTCCGTGGTCGCCACCGTGCTCGTGCCGTCGGAGACCTCCTCCACCGCCCAGACGCGGGGCCTGCTACCGGAGACCGTGCCGCACTCCGACGCCGCCTTCAACGCCAGTAGAGCCGCGCTCATGTCGGTGGCGCTGGCGTCCCACCCGGAGTTTCTCCTCGCCGCCACCGAGGACCGCCTGCACCAGCCGTACCGGGCGCCGGCGCTCGTCGGCACCACCCGGTGGGTGGGCCGACTGCGCGAGCGTGGCCTGGCCGCGACCGTGTCCGGCGCGGGCCCGACCGTCCTCGTCCTGGGGACGGCGCCGCTGCCCGCGGACCTGCGTCAGGAGGCGGAGTCCGAGGGGTGGCGGGTGCTCGACCTGGAGATCGCCGACGGCGCCCGGGTCGTCACCGACGCCTGACGCCGCGCGTCACCCGGTGGCCCCGGGCGCGATGGTCGTGACCCGGTACGACCCCGCCGTGTGGCGTCCGCGGATCGCGCGCTTGTCGTACTTGCCCACCGAGGTGCGCGGGATCTCGTCGACAAAGGCCCAGTGATCGGGGCGCTTCCACAGGTCGACCTCGCCCTCGAGCGCCTCCCAGAGGGAGCGGGCGGTGGCCGTGGCCCCGGGTTTGAGGTGCACCACGACGAGCGGCCGGTGTCCCCAGCGGTCGTCCGGGACGCCGATCACGGCCGCCTCCGCGACGCGGTCGTCGAGCATCACCGCGTTCTCCAGCTCGACCGTGGAGATCCACTCGCCGCCGGAGAGGATGATGTCGTCCACCCGGTCCACCACGGTGAGGAAGCCCTTGGGGGAGATGGTGGCCATGTCCCCGGTGCGCAGCCAGCCGTCCTCGAACCGCCCGCCGGTGTCGTCGGGGTCGTCGAGGTACCGGGCCGTGATCCAGGGGCCGCGCAGCTGCAGCTCGCCGACGGTGGCGCCGTCGTGGGGCTGGGCCATGCCGCCGTCGACGAGGCGGGCCTCCACGCCGGCGGGGAACCGGCCCTGGCTGAGGACCTGCTCGCGGCGTTCGGTGGCGGAGGACCGCGGGTCGGGCCGCGCCGCCGCCACCACGGGGCTGGTCTCGGTGAGCCCGTAGGCCTGGATCACGGTGATGCCGTGCCGGTCCGAGAACGCGTCGAACAGGGCCGGCGGGACGGCGGAGCCGCCCACGAGGACCTCGCGCAGGTGCCCCAGCGGCTGGGGGTGCTCGTCGAGGTGGCGCAACAGTCCGGCGAGGACGATGGGCGTGGTGGCGGCCTTGGTGGGCCGGA
Source organism: Actinomycetales bacterium (assembly GCA_012841845.1). Classification (GTDB taxonomy): domain Bacteria; phylum Actinomycetota; class Actinomycetes; order Mycobacteriales; family Mycobacteriaceae; genus Dietzia. Next base: position 8,964 of record DUTZ01000163.1, read on the forward strand.
ACGTCGCGAGGAGGGTGGCGACCTCGCGGCCGGAGGGGAGGGACTCCGGCGGGCGGGGGCGGGCCATGACCAGCGAGGACCCGGAGAGGAAGGACGCGTGCGGCAGGCCCCACGCCATGACGTGGTAGCAGGGGATGGTCGTGAGCACGGTGTCGGCAGGCTGGAGGGCCGAGCACTCCGCCATGCACATCTGCATGGAGTGCAGCCAGATCGAGCGGTGGGTGTAGGCCACGGCCTTGGGGCTGCCGGTGGTGCCGGAGGTGTGGGAGACGACGGCCGCGGCGCGCTCGTCGAGGTCCGGCCACGGGTAGGTGGTGGCCCGACCGTCGAGGAGCGACTCGAGGGCGTGGGTCTCGGCGCCGGTGCCGCCCACCACGGGGTCGGGCGCCTCGGCGCCGAAGAGGACGAGGTGGCGGATGCTCTCGACGAGCCCGGCGGCCTCGCCGGCGAGCGCCGCCCACAGCGGGTCGGCGAGGAGCACGCTCACCCCGGCGTCCCGGAGCAGGGCGACGATGGTCGAGTGGGGGAGCCGGATGTTGACCGGGAGAGCGACGGCCCCCATCGACGGAACGGCGAACAGGGCCTCGACGAACTCGGTGCGGTTCCCGGACAGGACGGCCACCACGTCGCCCTCGCCCACGCCCAGCTCGGCGAGGGCGTGGGCGGTGGCGGCGGACCGCGCGGCGATCACCTCGAACCGCGCGGTCTGAGGGCGCAGGTGCGAGTCGAAGCCGGTGACGGTGGAGGCGGCGTGGCGGTCGCCGCCGTGGGTGAGGATCCGGGAGACGAGCAGTGGCGCGTCGCGCATGGTGCCGATCACGGCGGCTCCCTCCGTATCCGGGGACGATGGGCTGTAGGTTACCGCTGCCCGCCGGCGGGGACGTCCCGAGGCGCGACTCGCCACGGTGGGATGCGTGGGACCGGGCCCCGGGTAGTATGCTTGGCGAAGCCACGGACGCCCGGTCGTCCTCTCCCCAGGTCGTCTCACGGCCGCGTTCCCGAGACGCGGTCCGGTCGGGAGGGGCACGATCCCACGGCGAGTGGCTCCTCGGGACCCCGTTTCGCCTCAGGTCGTTCCTCCGACGAACTGGTCCCCCTGACGACCCCAGCCGTGTGCGGCCCCGGTTCTCACACGGCCGGCCCAGGCGGCCACCCGGGACGCGCAGTCCGCGCCCCGGTCCGACGCCCGGCGCGTGGCGGGACACCCCGCCCGGTACCGGGCCCAGAAAGGATCCCCGTGACCTCGACGGACACCACCTCCACGGCGCCCCAGGGCGCCGCCCTGGCAGACATGCGTCTGGCGGATCTCAAGTCCCTCGCGCAGCAGATGGGCATCAAGGGCCTGTCCGGCAAGCGCAAGGGCGAACTCGTCGCGCTCATCGAGGGCGCCCGCGGCGGGCAGACCCCGGCGCCGCGCCAGCGTCGTGCGGCGGCCAAGCCCGCGGGGGCGCCCGAGGCGTC
>DUTZ01000164.1 GCA_012841845.1 Actinomycetales bacterium
ATCCGTTCCACCATAGGTGCCGCCTGAGGAACCGCCGAATACGCATTTCGGCGTGGTGCGGTCCATCCGTAGGATGAAGGGCGATCTGCGCGTGCTGACGCGCCGCATACCCCTTGGCTCACGCCGTCACGACCCGCAAAGGAAATCCCTGTGCTCCGCACCCACGAGGCCGGCACGCTCCGCGCCGCCGACACCGGCTCCACCGTCACGCTCACCGGCTGGGTGGCCAAGCGTCGCGATCACGGCGGAGTGGCGTTCATCGACGTGCGGGATGCCTCCGGGGTGGTTCAGGTCGTCGCCCGCGACGAGGTGCTCTCCGGAGCGGCCCACGACCTGCGCAGTGAGTTCTGCGTGCAGGTGAGCGGCGAGGTGACGGCGCGCGAGACGCACAACGTCAACCCTGAGCTGCCGACCGGCGAGATCGACGTCGTCGCGAACGAGATCACCGTTCTCAGCCCCTCCGCCGCGCTGCCGTTCCAGATCGACGAGCGTGTCACCGTCGGTGAGGAGGCGCGTCTCAAGCACCGCTATCTCGACCTGCGTCGCCCCGGCGCGAAGAGCGCCGGTGCCGCGATCCGGCTGCGCTCCAAGGTCAGCGCCGCTGCGCGCAAGGTCCTCGGCGAGCGTGACTTCGTCGAGATCGAGACCCCGACCCTGACCAGGTCGACCCCGGAGGGCGCCAGGGACTTCCTCGTCCCCGCCCGCCTCGCGCCCGGGTCCTGGTATGCGCTGCCCCAGTCGCCCCAGCTGTTCAAGCAGCTCCTCATGGTCGCCGGGATGGAGCGGTACTACCAGATCGCCCGCTGCTATCGCGACGAGGACTTCCGCGCCGACCGTCAGCCGGAGTTCACCCAGCTCGACGTCGAGATGAGCTTCGTCGAGGAGGACGACGTCCTCGAGCTCGGCGAGGCCATCGCCCGCGCGGTCTGGTCGGTCATCGGCGTCTCGCTGGACACGCCCTTCCCGCGGATGACGTATGCCGAGGCGATGCGCCGCTTCGGCACCGACAAGCCCGACCTGCGCTTCGGTCAGGAACTGGTCGAGTGCACCGAGTTCTTCGCGAACACCCCGTTCCGGGTGTTCCAGGCCGAGTATGTCGGTGCGGTCGTCATGCCCGGCGGCGCCTCCCAGCCGCGCAAGCAGCTCGACGCCTGGCAGGAGTGGGCCAAGCAGCGCGGCGCTCGCGGGCTGGCGTATGTCCTCGTTGGTGAGGACGGTTCGCTCGGCGGACCGGTGGCCAAGAACCTGTCCGAGGAGGAGCGGGCCGGCCTGGCCGCGCACGTCGGCGCCCAGCCGGGGGACTGCGTGTTCTTCGCGGCCGGGGCCACCAAGGCCTCGCGCGCGCTGCTCGGTGCGGCCCGGCTCGAGATCGGCCACCGCTGCGAGCTGATCGACGAGTCGGCGTGGAGCTTCCTCTGGGTCAACGACGCGCCCCTGTTCGAGTCGGCCTCGGACGCGGTCGCGGCCGGTGACGTCGCCGTCGGCGCCGGAGCCTGGACCGCCGTGCATCACGCGTTCACCTCGCCCAAGGCCGCGTTCCTCGACACCTTCGACACCGACCCGGGGTCGGCGCTCGCCTATGCCTATGACCTGGTCTGCAACGGCAACGAGATCGGCGGCGGGTCGATCCGTATCCACCGCCGCGACGTGCAGGAGCGGGTCTTCGGCGTCATGGGGCTCTCCGAGGAGCAGGCCCAGGAGAAGTTCGGCTTCCTCCTCGACGCCTTCCAGTACGGCGCGCCCCCGCACGGCGGCATCGCCTTCGGCTGGGATCGGATCGTCATGCTGCTCGGCGGCTACGACAGCATCCGCGACGTCATCGCCTTCCCGAAGTCCGGCGGCGGCTATGACCCGCTCACCGACGCCCCGGCGCCGATCTCG
>DUTZ01000165.1 GCA_012841845.1 Actinomycetales bacterium
CACCGCGCGCGGCACGAGCGCCCGCGGCCACGCCCGCAGCGTGTCGGTGACGCGGGTGGCGCCGTCGGGCAGCGCCTCGAGCTCCCTGCGGTGCTCCCACACCCGGCACGAGCCCAGTGCGGACCGCTCCCGGAAGTGGTGGGGTGGGTCGAGGTCGACGACGACGAGGTCGTCGTACTCCACCGGGACCACCCCGGCGAGGACGATCCACGCCCGGCCCAGGGGCCGCCCGAGCGGGACGTGGGCGATCGTGGTGTCGCGCAGTCCGGGCGGCATGCGCATGGTGAGCAGTGGCGCGAACTCGTCGGCGATGCCCTCCGGCGTGGTGACCCGCTCCCACAGCGCGTCGCGGGGGGCGGCCACCACGGACGAGCGGATCACCTCGACCGGCGCGCCTCGTCGTCGCCCCCGGCCGGTCACGGCAGCCGCATCCCGGAGATGCTGCGGGCGATCACGAGCTGCTGGATCTGCTCGGTGCCCTCGAAGATGTCGTAGATCTTGGCGTCGCGGTGCATGCGCTCGACCGGGTACTCGCGGGTGTAGCCCACGCCGCCGAGGATCTGGATGGCGCGCTCGGTGGCCCACACGGCGGTCCGGCCGGCCTTGAGCTTGCTCATCGAGCCCTCCGCGCGGGCCATGGGCTGCCGGGTGGCGCCCATCCACGCGGCGCGGCGTACGAGCAGGCGGGAGGCGTCGATCTCCACCGCCATGTCCGCCAGCAGGAACGAGATGGCCTGGTTCTCGATGATGGGGCGGCCGAACACGACGCGGCCCTTGGCGTACTCGAGCGCGTACTCGTGGGCCGCACGGGCGATCCCCACGGCCATGGCGCCCACGTTGGGGCGGGTGCGTTCGAAGGTGGCCATGGCGGCCGAGCCGCGGGAGGACTCGCCGGAACGGGCGCGGGCCAGCTTCTCGTCGAGCTTCTCCTTGCCGCCGAGCAGGGCGGAGCCGGGGACGCGGACGTCGTCGAAGAAGATGTCGGCGGTCGCCGAGGCCCGCAGCCCGTGCTTGCGGTGCTTGGTGCTGGTCACGATGCCGCGGGTGTCGGCCTCCATGACGAAGGCGGCCTGGCCGCGCGAGCCCAGCTCGGGGTCCACGACGGCCTGGACCACGAGCACGCTCGCCACCCCGCCGTTGGTCACCCACGCCTTCTGGCCGTTGATCACCCACTCGCCGGTGGCCTCGTCGTACCGGGCGCGGGTGCGCATGTTGCCCACGTCGGAGCCGGCCTCGGGCTCGGAGGAGCAGAAGCCGCCGACGGCCGGCTCGGACTCGGTGCCGTAGCAGCGCGGGACCCACTCGACGATCTGGTCGTCGGTGCCCGCCGAGGCGATGCCCGCCGCCGCCAGGCCGGTGCCCATGAGCGCCATGCCGATCCCGGCGTCGCCCCAGAACAGCTCCTCGCACAGGATGGGGTACGACTGCCCGGTGGGGTCCTGGCGCAGAGTGGCCATGATCTCGTAGCCGTAGAGCCCGATCTTGGCGGCCTCCTGGATGATCGGCCACGGCGTCTCCTCGCGCTCGTCCCACTCCGCGGCCGCCGGGCGCATGACCTCCTCGGCGAAGGTGTGGGTCCAGTCGCGGACCTCCTGCTGCTCCTCGGTGAGTTCCAGGCTGAACGTCATGGGTGCGTCCTCGGGTCGTCGGTGGCTGTCGCCGTGGCTGGGCCGTCGCCGTCCACGCTAGTCGCGCCGGGCCCCGCGCCGGGGGCGCTCGGTTCACCGGGTGCGGCGCCCCCGACCCGGTGCCACGCTGATCGCATGCTCGTCATCTTCGGCTTCAAGAACTCCACGCAGAACCTCGGGCTCGCGCAGGCCACCTGCCCGCACTGCGGCCACCGCGCCGCCCAGCGGGTGGACCGGAACAAGCGGGCCTTCTCCGTGTTCTTCATCCCGCTCGTGCCGCTGGGCTCGTCGTACTCGGCCACGTGCACCGCGTGCGCGGGGACCATGCGGCTCACCCGCGGGCAGGCCGACCAGATCCTCCACGGCGCGGCCTGACGGCAAGTACCCCCCGGCGTTTCCGTCGGGGACATAGAGTGGCCGCATGACCACCTCGTCCCGTCGTTCCCCCGTCCGCCGCGTCGTCGCCCTGTCCGCCTGCACCGCCGCCGTCGCCACCGCGCTCCTCGGCGCCGCCCCCGCCGCCGGCGCCCAGTCGGCCGGGGGCACCACCGACCTCGGCAGCGTGACCCTCACCCCGTCGGCCGCGTTCAGCGGCAGCGCCACCACCATGGACCTGCGCACCAACAGCCTCGGCATGCCCACCCCGTGGGGCAGCCGCGTGTCCATCGGCAGCCTCGGCATGTCCGGCGAGGTCCTGGACACCGCGTCGCTCGGCGTGCTCGTCGGCGCCGCCGCGGTGGC
>DUTZ01000166.1 GCA_012841845.1 Actinomycetales bacterium
GACGGCGGCCAAGACCCCGAGCTCCTCGTGGAGCTCGCGGGCCAGGGCCGCCTCCGCGCTTTCCCCAGGCTCTACCTTCCCCCCGGGGAACTCCCACTTGCCGGGCGCTGTTTTGTGGGGTGCTCGGCGGCAGGCGAGCACTGTGCCATCTCGTACGGAGACAGCGGCGGCAACCACGAGGGCATCGGTCATGTGACCACTAGTACCTCGCACCTACGACGCTGTCTCCAAGTCCCGCGTGTTGGGTGGACCCCGGGAACTCAGTACCCCGCGAACACCTGCGTCGCGTAGAGCTTGCCGTCGCCGGCCACGGCGACGCCCACGCCGAGGTCCGTGTGGTCCGGGCGCAGGAGGTTCACGGCGTGGCCGGGGGAGGCCAGCCACTGGTCCACGAGCTGCTGCGGGGTGGCGTGCTTATAGTTCTGCAGCACGTTCTCCGAGTAGTGGCGCCAGCCGCCGGGGATCTGGCCGCCCACGTCGGGGTTGTGGAACATGCGGTTCTGCGCGGCCTGCACGCCGCTCCAGTCGGTGGCCACGCGCGAGAGGTCGCCGTTGATCCGCAGCGGGGCAAGTCCCACGCGCTCGCGGGCGGCGTTGGTGGCGTGCTCGAGCTGGGCGCGGTACTCGGCGCCGGCCGGGTCCACGACGGGGTCGCCGGCGGGCGCGGGGCCGGCGAGGCCGACCGTCAGGCCGGGAAGGTTGATCTGCGGCATCTGCGCGTTCGCGGCGGGCGCGGCGTTGAGCGCCAGCGCCATGGACGCGAGCAGCAGGCCGCTGCGCAGACTACGGAGGGCTCGGGCCATGGTGTGATCCCTTTCGTGTGGTCGCCGGTGACGGCGGGCCGCCCGGGCGGGCGGGTGTCGAAAGGCCCCGTGGGGGCGAGGCATCACGGCCCGTTCGGACCGCCCGGCAGACGGTAGTGACCGAAACGTGACATAAGCCAACGGTTAGTCCTCCCCGCGGCCCCGGCGTCGCGGCCGGCGGGAAGGTGACGACGACGAGAACCCCGTGCGCACGCCCGGGATCAGCTGATGTGCGTGCCGTGGACACGTCACGTATCCGCAGCGCCGCGACTGAGCCGAACCTGGGAGCCCCGGCCGCGCGTGGCGCCCCGTGACCGCGCCGCTACACGTCGTCGATCGGCGTCCGCTCCGCCATGAGGCCCTCGGCGCGCTGGTAGTCCTGGTCGGCCTCGTAGGTCAGTGCGCCCACGACCGCCCCGTCGAGGGCATACCAGACGGTGACGCCGGCCTCGTCGTCGTCGCCGTGCTCCACCACCCGGACCTCGTCGAACCCGTCGCCCCACGCCGAGTGCTTGAGGGTGCGGTCCCCGATCTCCGACCAGAAGCCGGGCGCGGACCCCCACGTCTCCTCGCCGCCGGCGGCGTTGCGGCCGGCGATCCCGCCCATGGTCAGGGCGTCGCCCCAGTGCTCCACGTGCAGGGCCCGCCCGGCGGTGGCGTTGTGCGCGCGGACCAGGTCGCCCGCCGCCCACACGCCAGCCGCGGTGGTGCGCAGCCGCTCGTCGACCACCACGAACCCGTCGGCCACCTCGACCCCGGACCCCTCGAGGAACCCGGTCGCCGGGGAGACGCCCACGGCGGCCAGGACGAGGTCGGGGGAGTGGGTGGTGCCGTCGGACAGGTGCACCTCGCGCGGGGCCCCGACGCCGGTCACGCGGACGTCGGGGATCACCGTGACGCCCTCGTCGGCCAGCCACCCCGCCAGCAGCCGCGAGGCGCGCTCGCCCAACCGCTCGAGCTGCGGCGCGGGCTCGGTGCTCGCCACGGTCACCGCGATCCCGCGCCGGGCCAGCGACACCGCGGCCTCGCAGCCGATGAACCCCGAGCCGATCACCACGGCCGACCGCGCGTGGGAGGCGGCCTCGACGAGCCGCTCGGCGTCGGCGTGGCTGCGCAGCAGGTACACGTCGGCGCCGTCCTCGGCGGTGGGGAGGGGGTCGGGCGCGGACCCGGCGGCGACGACGAGGGAGCGGTACCCGAACTCCCGCCCCGCGGCGTGAACCACCCGGGCGTCGGTGTCCACGCGGTCGACCCGCGTGCGCAGGTCCACGGTGATGCCGCGCAGGTCCGGGTCCTCGTCGTCGATCGGCACCGGCTCGGCCGGCGCGTCCCCGCGCAGCACGTCCTTGCTCAGCGGCGGGCGCTGGTACGGCGGGTGCTCGTCGGCGCTGACGATGCGGATCGGGCCCGGCCCGCCGGCGTCGCGGTACGCCTGCGCCGCGGACACCCCGGCGGGGCCGGACCCGATCACGAGAAGTCCGTCACTCATGGTGGCTCCCTCCGCTCGTCGGTCACGAGCTCGGCGGGGCCGGGCGGCCCCGGTGGGGCGTCACTCTACGCGCGGACGGCGCGGATCACCTCCGGTCGGGATCAGGCGAAGTCCACGACCACGTGCACGGTGCCGTCGGCGGCGGTGGCCGTGCCCACGCCGATCGTCGTGAACTCGCCCTCGAGCATGCGCTCGCGCATCCCGGTGTCGCCGAGCATCTCGGTGAGCGCCTTCTGCGGGGTCGCGCCCTCGGGTAGGGCGAGGGCGGTGCGGTGCAGCGTCTCGGTGCCCTCGGGGGCGGAGAGGTCGCCGGTGGTGTCGTCGCCGCGCGCGAGCTCGTCGGCGCGCTCGGCGGCGGTGGCCTCGAGCGCGGGGTCGGTGACCAGCCGGTCGGCGTTCACCGCGAGGCGGGCCTCGTTGATCGCGGCCACCACGCGCCCGGCGAATGCCTGCCGGGCGAGCTCCGGCGGCACACCACGCACGGCCGGCGC
>DUTZ01000167.1 GCA_012841845.1 Actinomycetales bacterium
CCCCCGCGGCGGCGAGGACCTCCGCGGCCCGGCGCACGGGCCGCCGGGTCCGCAGGTCCACGAGATGCAGTTCCTCTTCGAGCCTGATCCATCGCTGTCCGGTGGTCATGCGGCCAACGCTAGGGCAGCGCCGCCGCGCCCGCACCCGCAGCGTTCAGCGCCGGTTCAGTGCAGGGTCCACGTGTCCTTGCCGCCGCCCCCGTGGGAGGAGTTGACGATCATGACCCCGTCGGCGCAACCCGCGGGCGGCGTGCTACCGGGCGCGCCACACCGGCTCGCGCTTCTCGGCGAAGGCGCGCGGCCCCTCGGCGGCGTCCTCGGAGCCCATCACGGCCGTCATCTCGGCGTCGCTGAGTCGCCACGCCTCGTCCTCGCCGGGCCGGGCGCCGTCCGTGATCCCCAGGGCCACGCGCTTGGTGGCCTGGACCGAGAGCGGGGCGTTGGCCGCGATCACCTCGGCCAGCCCGAGCGCGGTGTCGAGCAGCTCCGCGGCGGGGACCACCCGGTTGACCAGGTGCAGCTCCAGCGCCCGGGCGGCGGTGATCGGCTCGCCGGTGAGCATCATCTCCAGGGCCACCCGGTGCGGCACCTGCTCCATGAGTCGGAACGCCCCGCCGGCGGCCGCGATGAGCCCCCGCTTGACCTCGGGCAGCCCGAAGCGCGCGTGGTCGGCCGCCACCACGAGGTCGCAGGCCAGGGCGATCTCGGTGCCGCCGCCCAGCGCCACGCCGTTGACGGCCGCGATCACCGGCACGGACACCGGGTGCTGGATGATCCCGCCGAAGCCCCACTGACGGTTCTCGGACGGGAAGATGTCCTCGCCGCGCATGATCGCCTTGAGGTCGGCGCCCGCGCAGAACGACTGCTCGCCGGCGCCGGTGAGCACCACCACCCGGATCTCCGGGTCGGTGTCGGCCTCGTGGAGCGCCCGGCCGAGCAGGGTGCTCAGCTCGCCGTTGACGGCGTTGCGGGCCTCCGGGCGGTCGAGGGTCACGAGCAGCACGTGGTCGCGGCGCTCGGTGCGGACGGCGGGACGGTTCTCGGTGTGGGTCATGCGGACAGTGTGCCCCCGACTCAGCTGTGCAGCGGCGTGATCGGCGGGACGAAGGTGCAGCCGACCTCCCGCGGCGACTCCGGGGACAGGGCGCCCAGCACCAGGTCGCGGGCCACCGGGTCGGTGACGATCGAGACGTGCTCGGAGAAGTCCTGCGCGCAGTAGTCCTGCACCACGTGGTTGGTGGCGTTGGGCGCCTCGACGTAGCCGCTGGTGTAGGGCGTGACGATCTCGTCGTACCGGGTGAGGATGTTGGTGTACCGCACGTCCGGGTGGTACGGGGTGCCGTCGGCCCACAACTGCTCGAAGAACCGGCTGCCCGCCAGCACCTGGTTGCAGGCGCCGCAGCCGACGGTGCGGAAGAACTGCTCGACCTCGTCGCGCACGCCCACCTCCTCGAAGGCGTCGAAGGCGGCGGAGATGAAGAACGCGGTGCTGCCGCGCCACACCGAGCCCAGGCCCACGTAGTTCTCCACGTACCGGTGGCCGCCGAGCTCGTTGACGTACACGGCGGGCATGATCGTGCCCTGCGAGTGGCCGACGAGGTCCACCTTCTCGGCGCCCGTGGCCGCGCGGACGCGGTCCACGAACTCGGCGAGCTCCGCAGCACTCTCCTCCATCTCCCGCACCCCGCCCAGCGCATTGAGCGGCCACGGCGCGTCCGGGTGGTTGCCGTAGGTCAGGGCGAAGACGCAGTAGCCCTCGTTGGCCAGGCTCGGGGCGAGGTAGGCCCAGTTGTCCTGGCGGTTGAGGAAGGTGCCGTGGACGAGGACCACCGGCCGCGGGCGGGCCTCGGTGGGCTCGCAGTCCCAGTCGTTGGTGGCCGGGTGCTCGCCGAGCGGATTCTGGATCTCCGCGCGCAGGCCGTCCACGAACGAGGCGGGGACGGGGTGGGGTCCGCCGGGAGCGGGTACGGGGACGGGGGCGGCCACCGCTACGGTGGGGGCGACGACGAGGGCGGCGACCGCCACGGCCAGGGCGGACAGCAGTGTTCTCACCCGGTGCTCCTTCGGGGCGGGGGGTGGGCCCGCTCCCCCGGTGTCGGGAGAACGCGGCCACTTCGGATATATTTGATTTCGATTATCGGCCGGTGGCGCCCGCCGCGGTCACGTTTTGCCGGAAAGACAGTCACGGAAATGAGGTGGCGGACATGGCCCCGACCCGTCTCGCACAGCGGCCCCAGCTCTCCGAGGAGGTGGCGGACCACGTCCGTGCCCGCATCATGAGCGGCGAGGTCCGGCCCGGGGAGTTCATCCGCCTGGACGAGACCGCGGCCACCCTCGGCGTGAGCGTGACCCCCGTGCGCGAGGCCCTGCTCACCCTGCGCGGCGAGGGCCTGGTCGACCTCGTCCCGCGCCGCGGCTACCTCGTCTCCCCGATGAGCCGCGAGGACGTCGAGGACATCTTCTGGCACCTCACGATCCTGGCCACCCGGATCGCCGACCGCGCCATCGAGCGCTTCACCCCCGAGGCGCTGGACCACCACGCCCGCCTGGTCGAGGACTTCGAGGCCGCCGTGCGGACCGGGGACGCCGACGGCGTCGTCGGCGCCCAGTACGCCATCCACCGCTCGATCAACCGGGCGTCGCGCTCGGACAAGCTCGCCCGCTTCCTGTCCACCGCGGCCCGGTACCTGCCGTACCGGCTCTACGCCGAGGACGAGCAGTGGCGCACGGCCGCGGTCGAGGACAACCGGCGCATGCTCACGGCGCTCCGCGACCGCGACGTCGCCACCGCCCACGCCGTGATCGAGGCCGAGTACGCCAACGGCGCCCGGCTGCTCATCGACCACCTGGAGCGGGCCGGCGTGTGGGACGACGCCGAGGCCGGGGCCGAGCCCGGAACCGAGGCCGCCGCGCTCACATGAGCCCGCGGCCCGTCCGGATCCGCCACCGCAGGTCGAGCAGCAGGACCCGGTAGGTGATGGTCCGGACCGGCCACGGCAGCAGGGCGTTGAGCCGCGCGGTCACGGCGAGGAACCGCTCGAACCGCCGCTGATCGCGCGGGTTCCACGGCAGGCCCAGCTCGTCGCGGAACTCGCGGTGCAGGAAGCCGGTCGTCATCCACTTGTTCACCCGGCCGAAGAGCGCGGTGGTCGGCTGCGGCAGCATCCGCAGTTCGGTCAGGCCCACGAGGTGTTCGCGGACCGGCTCGTCGAACCGGATGCGGGTCTTGCCCTCGGCCCAGTACTCGTCGAAGTCCGCACGGGTGGCCGGCCACTGCTCGGGCCGGACCTGCAGGGTGGTGCCCAGCGTGGGCGCCGAGGCGTAGAAGGACTCCCGGTCGGCGTCGGTCATCGGTCCGTGCAGCCACTCGTAGACGTCCTCGAAGCCCACGTACAGGCACGCCGCCACCCACATCTGCAGCTTGGGGTCGTTGGCGCTGTACCTCACGGGGCTCTCCGGCGTGGAGAACACGCGGGAGTGGATCCGGTGCACCTCCTCGGCGTAGCGCCGCTTGTCGTCGTCGGTGCCGAGGGCGGCCACCGCGAGGTACTGGAACGTGGTGCGGGCCCGCTTGAGGGGCCGCTTGTAGACGTTGCCGGTGTCCACGCGGCTCTCGCGCACGCCCCAGCCCACCTCGGGCCACGCGAGCTGCATGATCACGTTGGCCACGCCACCGGCGCCGCCGAGGGAGTCGACGGCGTCGGCGAGCGTCGGCGGGGTGTCCCGCGCGACGGGCGGGGCGGGGTTGCGGTGCAGTTCGGTGAGCACGGCGGGCGTTCTCCTTCGGGGACGGGTGCGGGTGGTGGGGTCAGGCGAGCTCGGCGCCGTCGAGGAGCCAGCGGTCGCCGTCACGGACGAGCGTGACGACCATCCGGCTGGCGTCGACGCGCCCCTCGGGGACGGTGACGTTGGTGACCTTCTGGTCGAGGAACACCAGGACGACGGCGCGCTCGTCGTCGACGCTCTCCACCGCCGAGTGCAGCGCGGTGCCGGTCGAGGTGCCCTCGCCGCTGGCGAGCAGCTCGCGCAGCCCCTCGGAGACCTCGCGATAGCGGTCCGCGAACTCCGGGGTCGCCTCGGCCACCACGGCGTCGAGGTTGGCGTCGACGTCGACGTGGTCGTAGGTGGCCAGTTGCACGACGAGCCGGGAGGCGTCCTCGACGGCGGTGCGGCGCAGCTCGTCGGCGCGGCGGTCCTGCCACACGAGGTAGCCCAGGTAGCCACAGGCCACGAGCAGGGCCACGAGCGCCAGCCCGACGGCCACCGGCAGCGCGCGCCCGCCCCGGCGGCCCTCTACGGGCGTCG